>NZ_SJWV01000093.1:0-15466 GCF_004352695.1 Escherichia sp. KCJ4928 | reverse complement strand
CACGTACACCGGTGATGTACGAGCCTGGCATCATAATTCTCTTTTCCGGGCATAAAATCGGTTATATCAATGAACGCGTGTTTCGTTATGATGCCAATGAATACCTGCTGCTGACGGTGCCGTTGCCGTTTGAGTGCGAAACCTATGCCACGTCAGAGGTGCCGCTGGCAGGGTTGCGTCTCAATGTCGATATTTTGCAGTTACAGGAACTGTTGATGGACATTGGCGAAGATGAGCATTTCCAGCCGTCGATGGCAGCCAGCGGGATTAACTCCGCCACGTTATCAGAAGAGATTTTATGCGCGGCGGAGCGGTTACTCGACGTGATGGAGCGACCACTGGATGCGCGTATTCTCGGCAAACAGATCATCCGCGAAATTCTGTACTACGTGCTGACCGGACCTTGCGGCGGCGCGTTACTGGCGCTGGTCAGTCGCCAGACTCACTTCAGTCTGATTAGCCGCGTGCTGAAACGGATTGAGAATAAATACACCGAAAACCTGAGCGTCGAGCAACTGGCGGCAGAAGCCAACATGAGCGTATCGGCGTTCCACCATAATTTTAAGTCTGTCACCAGTACCTCGCCGTTGCAGTATTTGAAGAATTACCGTCTGCATAAGGCGCGGATGATGATCATCCATGACGGCATGAAGGCCAGCGCAGCAGCGATGCGCGTCGGCTATGAAAGCGCATCGCAATTTAGCCGTGAGTTTAAACGTTACTTCGGTGTGACGCCGGGGGAAGATGCGGCAAGAATGCGGGCGATGCAGGGGAATTAAATACGTTCCCGGTACAGCAACCGGGAACAGGGAAAATCGTCAGGCGTTACAGTATTTTTTTTTAATCACCACAAACAGCGTGCCTAACAAGCCAGCGGTTAACAAGGCAATTGGCAGGATCATCAGGAACGTCATTACCTGATCTTCATGGCGTTTAACGAACGGAATCATACTTAAGGCATAGCCGAAACTGGTTACCACGCTGACCCACAGCAATCCGCTTAACCAGTTGAAAAACTGGAAACGGCGGTTTGGCAGACCGGAAATTCCCGCCATGGTTGGCAGCAGCGTACGGACAAATGCAAGAAAACGTCCAGCCAGCAGCGCCAGCAGACCGTGGCGGTCAAACATGCAGGTGGCGCGCTGGTGATATTTAGCAGGAAGCTGTGCCAGCCAGCCTTTCACCGTTTTGGTATTCCCTAACCAGCGCCCCTGAATATAACTTAGCCAGCAGCCCAGACTTGCTGCGGCGGTCAGAATCGCAATCGTAGGCAGAAAATCCATAACCCCCTGGGCAATCAATGCGCCTGCCAGTATCAACAAGCTGTCGCCTGGCAAAAATGAGGCGGGCAGCAGGCCGTTTTCTAAAAACAGCGTGGCAAACATGACAAAGTAAACAACGCTAACAATATGAGGATCCGCCAGCGCGGCAAAGTCGTGTTGCCAGAGCGCAGCGATGATATCTTGAATAACAGCCATGGACTTTCCTGTGGAACAGCGTTTAAGCCTTTATTTGCCTATTGTACTCCTGAATCGTCCGGGACGCCTTGATCCCGGACGCAACAATTTAAGACTTTTCACAATAAAATGTCTGCAAAATTGTCCAAAAGTGGCAATGTTATACAATCCGCGCAAAACCGGCGTCCAGATCGGCAATCAGATCGTCGACATCTTCCAGACCAATATGCAGGCGAATCAAGGTCCCGCTGAAATCGATCTCGCCTTGTGGGCGAATGGCGGCGATATGTTCTGGTTGATTTGCCAGGATCAACGATTCATACCCGCCCCACGAGTAGGCCATGCTGAATAAACTGAAGTTATCCAGATAGTTCGCCAGCTCTTCATTACTGAGTTTTTTCTTAAGCACAAAGGAAAATAGCCCGCTGCTGCCTGTAAAGTCTCGTTTCCAGAATTCGTGGCCTTTACTGCCAGGCAGAGCAGGGTGGTTAACTCGCGCAACTTGCGGATGTTCTGCCAGCCATTCAGCCACTTTCAGACTGCTTTCATGATGTTGACGCAAACGCACACCTAATGTGCGCAGGCCACGGCTGGTTATATAGGCGGTATCGGCATCGACCATCTGGCCCATCAGATAGGCATTCTCCCGCAGCTGCTCCCAGCAACGGGCATTGCACACGGCAGTGCCAATCATCGCATCTGAATGCCCAACCAGATATTTGGTAGCGGCCTGAATGGAAACATCGATGCCAAAATCCAGCGCCTTAAACAGCACACCGGCTGCCCAGGTGTTGTCGATCATAATGATGGCATCCGGGACCACACTGCGCACGGCGGCAACAATCGCCGGAACGTCGTGGACTTCCATGGTGATGGAGCCTGGCGATTCCAGAAACACGATTTTAGTGTTTGGCTGCAGATGCTTAACGATATCGGCACCAATCAGCGGATCAAACCACGATGTCGTTACGCCCAGTTTGCTGAGGATTTTGCTACAGAAATCCTGACTCGGTTCATAGGCGGTGTTGGTCATCAACACATGATCGCCCTGTTCGACAAAAGCAAGAATGGAATTAGCAACCGCTGCCGCCCCGCAGGGAAATAGCACGCAGCCTGCGCCACCTTCCAGTTCACACATCGCTTGTTGTAAGGAGAAATGGGTTAACGTTCCGCGCCGTCCATAGAACAACTCGCCATTGGCGCGATTGCGCGTCGCGTGCTTTTTGGCTTCCACACTGTCAAAGACCAGCGAAGAAGCGCGCTGAATCACGCTATTTACCGCGCCGAGAGTGTATTTTTTGCTGCGTCCTGCATTCACCAGTTGAGTATCAAGCTTTTTGTCCGCCATGTCGGGATTCCTGTTTTTATACGTCTGGATGTCTAAACTAGCATGAATATTCGCGGGCGCATCCTGAAGAATTGGCATAAAGCAGAAAATTTTCGCAAATGGCGTGCTGGTGACTTTTTTACTGCGTAAACGCAAGGAAAAGAAAGCAAAGGTACGGCAGTATGCAAATAGTAATGAGAACGACTATCAATTCGACGTCATTTTGATATTATTATGCGCAGATTTTGTGACTTGCGTCCTGGAGATACACAGTGGGTAATAATTTAATGCAGACGGACCTTTCCGTCTGGGGTATGTATCAGCACGCCGA
Source organism: Escherichia sp. KCJ4928 (assembly GCF_004352695.1). NCBI lineage: Bacteria > Pseudomonadati > Pseudomonadota > Gammaproteobacteria > Enterobacterales > Enterobacteriaceae > Escherichia > Escherichia sp. KCJ4928. The sequence goes on along the minus strand of NZ_SJWV01000093.1, from coordinate 12,351 downwards.
TATTGTCGTTAAGTGCGTGATGATTGGGCTTATTTTGGCCTCCGTAGTCACTTGGGCAATCTTCTTCAGTAAGAGCGTAGAGTTCTTCAATCAGAAGCGTCGCCTTAAGCGCGAGCAGCAACTGCTGGCTGAAGCGCGTTCCTTAAACCAGGCCAACGATATCGCCGCTGATTTTGGTAGCAAAAGCTTAAGCCTGCATTTGCTCAATGAAGCGCAGAATGAGCTGGAACTGTCAGAAGGCAGCGACGATAACGAAGGTATTAAAGAACGTACCAGCTTCCGTCTGGAGCGTCGGGTCGCCGCAGTGGGTCGTCAAATGGGCCGCGGTAACGGCTATCTGGCAACCATCGGCGCGATTTCTCCGTTCGTTGGTCTGTTTGGTACGGTCTGGGGCATCATGAACAGCTTTATTGGTATCGCGCAAACGCAGACCACTAACCTGGCAGTCGTTGCGCCGGGTATCGCAGAAGCTCTGTTAGCAACGGCAATCGGCCTCGTGGCAGCGATTCCTGCGGTCGTTATCTATAACGTATTTGCACGCCAGATTGGCGGCTTTAAAGCGATGCTGGGTGATGTTGCAGCGCAGGTATTGTTGCTGCAAAGCCGTGACCTGGATCTGGAAGCCAGCGCCGCTGCGCATCCGGTTCGTGTCGCACAAAAATTACGCGCAGGATAATATCCGATGGCAATGCATCTTAACGAAAACCTCGACGATAACGGCGAAATGCATGATATCAACGTGACGCCGTTTATCGACGTGATGTTGGTTCTGCTGATTATCTTTATGGTGGCGGCACCGTTAGCGACGGTAGATGTGAAGGTGAACTTGCCTGCTTCTACCAGCACGCCGCAGCCGCGCCCGGAAAAACCGGTTTATCTGTCGGTGAAGGCAGACAACTCGATGTTTATCGGTAACGATCCGGTCACCGATGAAACAATGATTACGGCGTTGAATGCGTTAACCGAAGGCAAGAAAGACACCACCATCTTCTTCCGAGCGGATAAAACCGTCGATTACGAGACGTTGATGAAGGTAATGGATACGCTGCATCAGGCGGGTTACCTGAAGATAGGTCTGGTCGGCGAAGAAACCGCCAAAGCGAAGTAAAGTAGAATTGCCTGATGCGCTACGCTCATCAGGCCTACAATATCTATTGCAACATGTTGAATCTTCGTGCGTTTGTAGGCCGGATAAGGCGTTCACGCCGCATCCGGCATTAGGTGCTCAATGCCTGATGCGCTACGCTTATCAGGCCTATAAAATCTATTGCAACATGTTGAATCTTCATGCGTTTGTAGGCGGATAAGGCGTTTTCGCCACATCAGGTAAGAGTGAATTCACAATGATGCCCGGTTGCTTTTCACAACCGGGCATTTTTTTAACCTAAATGCTCGCCGCCGCACACACCGTGCACTTCTGCGGTGACGTAGCTCGACTCCTGACTTGCCAGATAAACATATACAGGGGCCAGTTCCGCCGGTTGCCCCGCACGCTTCATCGGCGTTTTCTGACCAAACTGCGGGATCTTATCCTGCGTTTGTCCGCCGGAAATTTGCAGTGCCGTCCAGATAGGGCCTGGCGCGACAATATTCACCCGAATACCTTTCTCCGCGACCTGTTTTGCCAGGCCACGGCTGTAGTTCAGAATCGCCGCCTTCGTAGCCGCATAGTCCAGTAAATGCGGACTTGGCTGGTATGCCTGGATTGACGAAGTGGTGATGATACTTGCACCTTTCGGTAGCAGGGGGATCGCTTCCTGGGTTAGCCAGAACAGCGCGAAAACGTTAATGGCAAAGGTCTTTTGAAACTGTTCGCTGGTGAGGTCTGCAATATCCGGAATGGCAACCTGTTTCCCGGCGACCAGCGCCATAATATCCAGCCCGCCTAACGCCTTGTGCGCTTCGTGAACCAGCGAACGGGCGAATTTCTCATCGCTTAAATCGCCTGGCAGCAGAACGGCTTTGCGTCCGCATTCTTCAATGATCTTTTTCACATCCTGAGCGTCTTCTTCTTCCACGGGAAGATAACTGATCGCCACGTCAGCCCCTTCACGCGCGTAAGCGATGGCGGCAGCGCGACCTATTCCGGAATCGCCCCCTGTCACCAGTGCTTTACGATCTTTCAGGCGACCGCTACCAACATAGGTTTTCTCGCCGCAATCCGGTACCGGTGTCATCTTCGCCTGGATGCCTGGCGTCGGTTGTTTCTGTTTGGGATATTCACCAGTGTAATACTGCGTGGTCGGGTCTTTTAAATGAGACATCGTTTTTCTCCCTTCAGGTTCAACGTCCTTTAAGGGTAGACGCTCTCGATGCGTTGATAAGGGAACCAGGAAGATCCCTAAACCTCAGAATTATGCGACAAAGGTTTAACGTATATGTTGATTTGCTGTTGCGTGCTGTTTACTCAATTGCGATATACTGTTGCCCGTTTTAACTACACGACAGGAATGTATGGAACGTTTTCTTGAAAATGCAATGTATGCTTCTCGCTGGCTGCTTGCCCCCGTGTACTTTGGCCTTTCGCTGGCGTTAGTTGCCCTGGCGCTGAAGTTCTTCCAGGAGATTATTCACGTACTGCCGAATATCTTCTCGATGGCGGAATCAGATTTGATCCTCGTGTTGCTGTCGCTGGTGGATATGACGCTGGTTGGCGGTTTGCTGGTGATGGTGATGTTTTCCGGTTATGAGAATTTCGTCTCACAGCTGGATATCTCCGAGAACAAAGAGAAGCTGAACTGGCTGGGGAAAATGGACGCAACGTCGCTGAAAAACAAAGTAGCAGCGTCGATTGTGGCAATTTCTTCCATTCACCTACTGCGCGTCTTTATGGATGCGAAAAATGTCCCGGATAACAAACTGATGTGGTACGTCATTATCCATCTGACGTTTGTGCTTTCTGCATTTGTGATGGGCTATCTTGACCGACTGACTCGTCATAATCACTGATCTGATTCGGGCGCGGTTCGCGCGCCCGTTATTAACAGGTCATTTATCGGACGACGCCTGCCACAGATTCAGCTCGCCATCGGCGATATGCTGATCAATCTGCGCCAGCTCCTTGGTGCTAAATGTCAGATTATTCAGCGCCTGCACGTTCTCCTCTAGTTGCTCCGCGCGGCTGGCACCAATCAATACCGACGTCACGCGATCATCTTTCAGCAACCAGCTTAACGCCATTTGCGCCATTGATTGTCCACGCTGCTGTGCCATTTCATTCAATAAGCGCAGGCTGTTGAGGTTGGCTTCGGTAAGCATTTTCGGCGTCAGACCACGAACTTTATTCCCTTCACGATGCATCCGTGAATCTTGCGGAATGCCGTTGAGATATTTTCCGGTCAGCAATCCCTGAGCCAGAGGAGTAAAGGCAATACAGCCCACGCCGTTATTTTGCAGGGTATCCAGCAGGCCGCTTTTATCCACCCAGCGGTTTAGTAAATTGTACGAAGGTTGATGAATTAACAGCGGAATTTTCCACTCGTGCAGCAACTCGACCATTTTTTGCGTCCGCTCTGGCGAGTAAGAGGAGATCCCGACATACAGCGCCTTACCGCTTTGTACCGCATGAGCCAGCGCAGAGGCGGTTTCTTCCATCGGCGTATTTTCATCGACGCGATGAGAGTAAAAGATATCGACATACTCAAGCCCCATACGCTTCAGGCTTTGGTCGAGGCTGGCGAGCAGGTATTTACGTGAGCCGCCAGAGCCGTACGGGCCGGGCCACATATCGTATCCGGCTTTGGTAGAGATAATCAGTTCATCGCGATAAGCGGCAAAATCCTCGCGCAGCAGGCGACCAAAGTTCTCTTCTGCGCTTCCTGGAGGTGGCCCGTAATTGTTGGCTAAATCAAAGTGCGTAATGCCCAAATCAAACGCTTTACGCAGGATCGCACGCTGTGATTCCAGCGCGTTAACGTGACCGAAATTGTGCCATAAACCGAGCGATAACGCGGGCAGGCGTAAACCGCTTTTTCCGCAATAGCGGTATTGCATCTGCCCGTAACGTTCGGGATTCGCTAACCAGACCATGACCTCTCCTTTCCACCGTTCAATTTCGAAACAATGTTTCTAGTTTAGCGATTCGCCAGCGCGTATCCCGTAGTCTGGCTCACAGAGTGACGAAAAACTGGGCAAAAACACGCGCTTATGCTTTGCTTAAAAAAACACCAATTGAGGAGTGCAACGATGCCGCGTTTAACCGCCAAAGATTTCCCACAAGAGTTGCTGGATTACTACGACTATTACGCTCACGGGAAAATCTCGAAACGTGAGTTCCTCAACCTTGCGGCGAAGTATGCGGTGGGCGGGATGACGGCATTAGCGTTGTTTGATTTGCTCAAGCCAAATTATGCGCTGGCGACTCAGGTAGAGTTTACCGACCCGGAGATTGTTGCTGAGTACATCACGTATCCTTCGCCAAATGGTCACGGCGAGGTACGGGGTTATCTGGTGAAACCCGCAAAAATGAGCGGCAAAACGCCAGCCGTGGTAGTGGTGCATGAGAATCGTGGACTGAATCCGTATATCGAAGATGTGGCACGGCGAGTGGCGAAGGCGGGGTATATCGCCCTGGCACCTGACGGCTTAAGTTCCGTTGGAGGTTATCCGGGAAATGATGATAAAGGTCGTGAGCTGCAACAGCAGGTTGATCCAACCAAACTGATGAATGATTTCTTTGCCGCAATTGAGTTTATGCAACGCTATCCGCAAGCGGCAGGCAAAGTGGGTATTACCGGATTTTGCTATGGCGGTGGCGTATCGAACGCGGCGGCTGTCGCGTATCCGGAACTGGCCTGCGCGGTGCCGTTTTATGGTCGTCAGGCACCCACTGCCGATGTGGCGAAGATTGAAGCGCCTTTACTACTCCACTTCGCGGAACTGGACACCCGAATCAACGAGGGCTGGCCTGCTTACGAGGCGGCGTTGAAAGCCAATAATAAGGTTTATGAGGCGTATATCTATCCGGGGGTTAATCACGGATTCCATAATGATTCCACGCCCCGTTATGACAAATCTGCCGCCGATCTTGCCTGGCAAAGGACACTGAAATGGTTCGATAAATATCTCTCCTGATAGGTTTATCTCTTACTGGATTACGTCTTAAACAAGCATGAAAAAATAGCGTGCGCAAAAGTCGTTCTTTGCCTAAAATATCGCTATATATGGCGATATATAACGAATGAGGTGAACGATGAATAACCATTTTGGTAAAGGCTTAATGGCGGGATTAAAAGCAACGCATGCCGACAGTGCGGTTAATGTGACAAAATTCTGTGCCGATTATAAACGCGGTTTTGTATTAGGCTACTCACACCGGATGTACGAAAAGACCGGAGATCGCCAGCTTAGCGCCTGGGAAGCGGGTATTCTGACGCGCCGCTATGGACTGGATAAAGAGATGGTAATGGATTTCTTTCGTGAGAATAATTCCTGTTCTACGTTGCGCTTTTTTATGGCCGGTTATCGCCTCGAAAATTGATCAAACATACGTATTATCTTGCTTTAATTAATTACACTAATGCTTCTTCCCTTCGTTTTAGCGCCCCGCCGCAGTATCATGATATCGATAACCATAATAAATGTGTGGTAAATGGCGCATCGATCGCATTATTGATTTTGCGATTGAGGCAAAATATATGCCAGGTCTTCGCAACGGAATAACTATAAATGACTGGAGATAACACCCTCATCCATTCTCACGGCATTAACCGTCGTGATTTCATGAAGCTTTGTGCAGCATTAGCCGCCACCATGGGGTTAAGTAGCAAAGCCGCTGCAGAGATGGCCGAATCGGTTACTAACCCGCAGCGTCCGCCAGTTATCTGGATTGGCGCGCAGGAGTGCACCGGTTGTACGGAATCTCTGCTTCGTGCAACGCATCCAACGGTAGAAAACCTCGTGCTGGAGACTATCTCTCTGGAGTATCACGAAGTGCTTTCCGCCGCCTTCGGTCATCAGGTCGAAGAGAACAAACATAACGCACTTGAGAAGTACAAAGGGCAGTATGTGTTGGTTGTGGATGGTTCCATCCCATTAAAAGATAACGGTATTTATTGCATGGTTGCTGGTGAGCCGATTGTGGATCACATCCGCAAAGCGGCAGAAGGCGCAGCAGCGATTATCGCTATCGGTTCCTGCTCTGCGTGGGGCGGTGTTGCCGCAGCTGGAGTTAACCCAACTGGCGCAGTCAGCCTGCAAGAAGTTCTGCCAGGCAAAACCGTTATCAATATTCCGGGCTGCCCGCCGAACCCGCACAACTTCCTCGCGACCGTTGCGCACATCATCACTTACGGCAAACCGCCGAAACTGGATGACAAAAATCGTCCGACCTTCGCCTATGGCCGTCTGATTCACGAACACTGCGAACGTCGCCCGCACTTCGATGCTGGTCGTTTTGCCAAAGAGTTCGGTGATGAAGGCCACCGTGAAGGCTGGTGCCTGTACCACCTCGGCTGTAAAGGGCCAGAAACTTACGGCAACTGCTCAACGCTGCAATTCTGCGATGTTGGCGGCGTGTGGCCGGTAGCGATTGGTCACCCATGCTATGGCTGTAACGAAGAAGGTATCGGCTTCCATAAAGGCATCCATCAGCTTGCCAACGTCGAAAATCAGACTCCGCGTTCACAGAAACCGGATGTTAACGCTAAAGAGGGCGGCAACGTCTCTGCAGGCGCTATTGGTTTGCTCGGCGGTGTGGTTGGGCTGGTTGCCGGTGTCAGCGTGATGGCGGTGCGTGAACTGGGTCGTCAGCAAAAGAAAGATAACGCTGACTCACGGGGAGAATAACCGTGAACAGACGTAATTTTATTAAAGCAGCCTCCTGCGGGGCATTGCTGACGGGCGCGCTGCCGTCTGTCAGTCATGCGGCTGCTGAAAACCGCCCGCCAATTCCGGGATCGCTGGGGATGTTGTACGACTCGACCTTGTGCGTAGGCTGCCAGGCTTGCGTCACCAAGTGTCAGGATATCAACTTCCCTGAACGTAACCCGCAAGGGGAACAGACCTGGTCGAACAACGACAAACTGTCGCCGTATACCAATAACATCATTCAGGTGTGGACCAGCGGCACAGGGGTCAACAAAGACCAGGAGGAGAACGGCTACGCGTACATTAAGAAACAGTGTATGCACTGCGTCGATCCGAACTGTGTCTCTGTGTGCCCGGTCTCTGCGCTGAAAAAAGATCCGAAAACCGGCATTGTCCATTACGACAAAGATGTGTGCACCGGTTGCCGTTACTGCATGGTCGCCTGCCCATACAACGTGCCGAAGTACGACTACAACAACCCGTTTGGTGCGCTGCATAAGTGCGAGTTGTGCAACCAGAAAGGTGTGGAACGTCTCGATAAAGGCGGTTTGCCTGGCTGCGTAGAAGTGTGCCCGGCGGGCGCGGTAATTTTTGGTACGCGTGAAGAGCTGATGGCGGAGGCGAAAAAACGTCTGGCGCTGAAGCCTGGCAGCGAATACCACTATCCGCGTCAGACGCTGAAATCTGGCGACACTTACCTGCATACGGTGCCGAAATATTATCCGCATCTGTACGGCGAGAAAGAGGGCGGCGGTACTCAGGTTCTGGTACTGACGGGTGTGCCTTATGAAAATCTCGACCTGCCGAAACTGGACGATCTTTCTACCGGTGCGCGTTCCGAAAATATTCAACACACCCTGTATAAAGGCATGATGCTACCACTGGCTGTGCTGGCGGGCTTAACCGTGCTGGTTCGTCGCAACACCAAAAACGACCATCACGACGGAGGAGACGATCATGAGTCATGATCCACAACCGCTGGGCGGCAAAATCATCAGTAAACCGGTCATGATTTTTGGACCGTTAATCGTCATCTGTATGCTCCTGATTGTGAAGCGTCTGGTGTTCGGTCTGGGCTCTGTCTCTGACCTGAACGGCGGCTTCCCGTGGGGCGTGTGGATCGCGTTTGACCTGCTGATTGGTACCGGCTTTGCCTGTGGCGGCTGGGCGCTGGCGTGGGCGGTATACGTCTTTAACCGTGGGCAATACCATCCGCTGGTGCGTCCGGCGCTGTTGGCGAGTCTGTTTGGTTACTCACTGGGGGGCTTGTCGATCACTATCGACGTGGGTCGCTACTGGAACCTGCCGTACTTCTACATTCCGGGTCACTTCAACGTGAACTCGGTACTGTTCGAGACGGCGGTCTGTATGACCATCTATATCGGCGTGATGGCACTGGAGTTTGCTCCGGCACTGTTTGAACGTCTGGGCTGGAAGGTTTCTCTCAAGCGTCTGAACAAGGTGATGTTCTTCATCATTGCACTTGGCGCGCTGTTGCCGACCATGCACCAGTCTTCAATGGGGTCACTGATGATCTCGGCGGGCTACAAGGTGCATCCGTTGTGGCAGAGCTATGAAATGTTGCCGCTGTTCTCGCTGCTGACGGCGTTCATCATGGGCTTCTCGATTGTCATCTTTGAAGGTTCGCTGGTGCAGGCGGGTCTGCGTGGCAACGGTCCGGATGAAAAGAGCCTGTTCGTCAAGCTGACCAACACCATCAGTGTGTTGCTGGCGATTTTCATCGTGCTGCGCTTTGGCGAGCTTATCTATCGCGACAAGCTGTCGTTAGCGTTTGCCGGTAACTTCTACTCCGTGATGTTCTGGATTGAAGTCCTGCTGATGCTCTTCCCGCTGGTCGTTCTGCGTGTGGCGAAGCTGCGTAATGATTCCCGCATGCTGTTCCTGTCAGCACTGAGCGCACTGTTAGGTTGTGCAACCTGGCGTCTGACCTATTCGCTGGTGGCATTCAACCCGGGCGGCGGTTACGCCTACTTCCCGACCTGGGAAGAACTGTTGATTTCTATTGGTTTTGTGGCTATTGAGATTTGCGCTTACATCGTACTCATTCGTCTACTGCCGATACTTCCTCCTTTAAAACAAAACGATCATAATCGTCATGAGGCGAGCAAAGCATGAGCCAGAGAATTACTATTGATCCGGTAACCCGTATTGAGGGGCATTTACGCATCGATTGCGAAATCGAAAATGGCGTCGTTTCGAAAGCATGGGCTTCCGGTACCATGTGGCGCGGCATGGAAGAGATCGTGAAAAACCGCGATCCGCGCGATGCATGGATGATTGTGCAACGTATCTGTGGCGTATGTACTACCACTCACGCGCTGTCTTCCGTTCGTGCGGCAGAAAGTGCGCTGAATATCGACGTTCCGGTTAACGCGCAATACATCCGTAACATCATTCTGGCTGCGCACACCACGCATGACCATATTGTTCATTTCTATCAGCTTTCGGCGCTGGACTGGGTGGACATCACTTCTGCACTGCAAGCTGACCCAACCAAAGCCTCCGAAATGCTGAAAGGCGTTTCGACCTGGCATCTGAACAGTCCGGAAGAGTTCACTAAAGTTCAGAACAAGATCAAAGATCTGGTTGCCAGCGGTCAGTTGGGTATTTTCGCCAATGGCTACTGGGGTCACCCGGCGATGAAACTGCCGCCGGAAGTGAACCTGATTGCGGTAGCGCACTACCTGCAGGCGCTGGAGTGCCAGCGTGACGCTAACCGCGTCGTGGCGCTGCTGGGCGGTAAAACGCCGCACATTCAGAACCTGGCGGTAGGTGGGGTCGCTAACCCAATCAACCTCGACGGTCTGGGCGTGCTGAACCTTGAGCGCCTGATGTACATCAAGTCTTTCATCGACAAGCTGAGCGACTTTGTTGAGCAGGTTTATAAGGTTGATACCGCGGTTATCGCCGCGTTCTACCCGGAATGGCTGACGCGCGGTAAAGGTGCGGTGAACTACCTGAGCGTGCCGGAATTCCCGACCGACAGTAAAAACGGCAGCTTCCTGTTCCCGGGCGGCTACATTGAGAATGCGGATCTGTCCTCGTATCGTCCGATCACTTCTCATTCCGATGAATACCTGATCAAAGGCATTCAGGAAAGCGCGAAGCACTCCTGGTATAAAGACGAAGCGCCACAGGCGCCGTGGGAAGGTACCACCATTCCGGCTTATGATGGTTGGTCTGACGACGGGAAATATTCCTGGGTGAAATCACCGACTTTCTACGGCAAAACGGTAGAAGTGGGTCCGCTGGCTAACATGCTGGTGAAACTGGCGGCAGGACGCGAGTCTACCCAGAACAAACTGAATGAAATCGTTGCGATTTATCAGAAACTGACTGGTAACACGCTTGAAGTGGCACAGCTGCACTCTACGCTGGGCCGTATTATTGGTCGTACCGTTCACTGCTGCGAATTGCAGGATATCCTGCAAAATCAATACAGTGCACTGATCACCAATATCGGTAAAGGCGATCATACCACCTTTGTGAAGCCGAACATTCCGGCAACGGGTGAGTTCAAAGGTGTTGGCTTCCTCGAAGCGCCGCGCGGTATGCTCTCTCACTGGATGGTGATCAAAGACGGTATCATCAGCAACTACCAGGCAGTTGTTCCATCAACCTGGAACTCTGGTCCGCGTAACTTCAATGATGACGTCGGTCCTTACGAGCAGTCGCTGGTGGGTACACCGGTTGCTGATCCGAATAAACCGCTGGAAGTGGTGCGTACCATTCACTCCTTCGACCCGTGCATGGCCTGTGCGGTACACGTAGTGGATGCCGACGGCAACGAAGTGGTTTCAGTGAAGGTTCTGTAATGCGTATTTTAGTCTTAGGGGTCGGCAATATTTTGCTGACCGATGAAGCCATCGGTGTGCGGATTGTCGAAGCGTTAGAGCAACGATACATTCTGCCGGATTATGTTGAGATCCTCGATGGCGGCACGGCGGGAATGGAGCTGCTTGGCGACATGGCAAATCGCGATCATCTGATTATTGCGGATGCCATTGTGTCGAAGAAGAGCGCGCCGGGAACGATGATGATCCTGCGGGATGAAGAAGTTCCGGCGTTGTTTACCAACAAAATCTCTCCGCATCAGCTTGGCCTGGCCGACGTCTTGTCGGCCCTGCGCTTCACCGGCGAGTTTCCGAAAAAGCTGACCCTGGTCGGCGTGATCCCGGAATCGCTGGAGCCACACATCGGCTTAACGCCGACGGTTGAAGCAATGATTGAACCTGCGCTTGAGCAGGTTCTGGCTGCGCTGCGCGAATCAGGCGTGGAAGCCATCCCACGGGAGGCGATTCATGACTGAAGAGATAGCAGGTTTCCAGACCTCCCCGAAGGCGCAAGTACAGGCAGCGTTTGAAGAAATTGCCCGGCGTTCGATGCACGATCTCTCTTTTCTGCATCCTTCAATGCCGGTGTATGTTTCTGATTTTACGCTGTTCGAAGGTCAGTGGACGGGGTGTGTGATCACCCCGTGGATGCTGAGTGCAGTTATCTTCCCCGGCCCGGATCAACTCTGGCCGCTGCGCAAAGTGAGTGAAAAAATTGGTCTGCAACTGCCGTATGGCACCATGACCTTTACCGTTGGCGAACTGGACGGTGTTTCGCAATACCTCTCCTGTTCGCTGATGTCACCGCTTTCGCACAGTATGTCGATTGAAGAGGGCCAACGCCTGACGGATGACTGCGCACGAATGATCCTTTCGCTGCCAGTCACGAATCCGGATGTACCACACGCAGGGCGTCGCGCCCTGCTGTTTGGTCGCAGGAGTGGCGAAAATGCATGAGTTGTCGCTTTGCCAGAGCGCCGTTGAAATTATCCAACGGCAGGCGGAGCAGCACGATGTTAAGCGCGTCACCGCCGTGTGGCTGGAAATTGGCGCGCTCTCCTGCGTTGAGGAGAGCGCCGTCCGTTTTAGTTTTGAAATTGTCTGCCACGGAACGGTGGCGCAAGGGTGCGATTTACATATCGTCTATAAACCCGCCCAGGCTTGGTGCTGGGATTGCAGCCAGGTGGTGGAGATTCATCAGCACGATGCGCAGTGTCCGCTCTGTCACGGCGAGCGGTTGCGTGTCGATACCGGCGATTCGCTGATCGTCAAAAGTATTGAAGTTGAATAACCGGAGTTAATAATGTGTATTGGCGTTCCAGGCCAGGTGCTGGCTGTCGGTGAAGATATTCACCAGCTTGCGCAGGTTGAAGTATGTGGTATCAAGCGCGATGTGAATATCGCCCTGATTTGTGAAGGTAACCCTGCCGATCTACTGGGCCAGTGGGTGCTGGTACACGTCGGATTTGCCATGAGCATCATCGACGAAGATGAAGCCAAAGCCACATTAGACGCACTGCGCCAAATGGATTACGACATTACCAGCGCGTGATGATTAGCTTTCGTAGATACTGTTATGGCCTGCAAGTTTTTTCCTGGTCCGGTTTCCCGGATTGCAGGCATGCCAGACACAGCGCCGTCAGGCGCTGTTTTTTTCATCCCTTCCGCGATTTTTACGCCGCTACCGGAT
>NZ_SJWV01000092.1:0-15741 GCF_004352695.1 Escherichia sp. KCJ4928 | reverse complement strand
ATCAATAAGTTATCAAGTATTTTTAATTAAAATGGAAATTGTTTTTGATTTTGCATTTTAAATGAGTAGTCTTAGTTGTGCTGAACGAAAAGCGCACAACGATCTTTCGTTCACAGTGGGGAAGTTTTCGGATCCATGACGAGGAGCTGCACGATGACTGAACAGGCAACAACAACCGATGAACTGGCTTTCATAAGGCCGTATGGCGAGCAGGAGAAGCAAATTCTTACTGCCGAAGCGGTAGAATTTCTGACTGAGCTGGTGACGCATTTTACGCCACAACGCAATAAACTTCTGGCAGCGCGCATTCAGCAGCAGCAAGATATTGATAACGGAACGTTGCCTGATTTTATTTCGGAAACAGCTTCCATTCGCGATACGGACTGGAAAATTCGTGGTATTCCCGCGGACTTACAAGATCGTCGAGTCGAGATAACTGGCCCGGTTGAGCGCAAGATGGTGATCAACGCACTGAACGCCAATGTGAAAGTCTTTATGGCCGATTTCGAAGATTCACTGGCACCAGACTGGAACAAAGTGATCGACGGGCAAATTAACCTGCGCGATGCGGTTAACGGCACCATCAGCTATACCAATGAAGCAGGCAAAATTTATCAGCTCAAGCCCAATCCAGCGGTTTTGATTTGTCGGGTACGCGGTCTGCACTTGCCGGAAAAACATGTCACCTGGCGTGGTGAGGCAATCCCCGGTAGCCTGTTTGATTTTGCGCTCTATTTCTTCCACAACTATCAGGCACTGTTGGCAAAGGGCAGCGGTCCCTATTTCTATCTGCCGAAAACCCAGTCCTGGCAGGAAGCGGCCTGGTGGAGCGAAGTCTTCAGCTATGCAGAAGATCGCTTTAATCTGCCGCGCGGCACCATCAAGGCGACGTTGCTGATTGAAACGCTGCCCGCCGTGTTCCAGATGGATGAAATCCTTCACGCGCTGCGTGACCATATTGTTGGTCTGAACTGCGGTCGTTGGGATTACATCTTCAGCTATATCAAAACGTTGAAAAACTATCCCGATCGCGTCCTGCCAGACAGACAGGCAGTGACGATGGATAAACCATTCCTGAATGCTTACTCACGCCTGTTGATTAAAACCTGCCATAAACGCGGTGCTTTTGCGATGGGCGGCATGGCAGCGTTTATTCCGAGCAAAGATGAAGAGCGCAATAACCAGGTGCTCAACAAAGTAAAAGCGGATAAAGCGCTGGAAGCCAATAACGGTCACGATGGCACATGGATTGCTCACCCAGGCCTTGCGGATACGGCAATGGCGGTATTCAACGACATTCTCGGCTCCCGTAAAAATCAGCTTGAAGTGATGCGCGAACAAGACGCGCCGATTACTGCCGATCAGCTGCTGGCACCTTGTGATGGTGAACGCACCGAAGAAGGTATGCGCGCCAACATTCGCGTGGCAGTGCAGTACATCGAAGCATGGATCTCCGGCAACGGCTGCGTGCCGATTTATGGCCTGATGGAAGATGCGGCGACGGCTGAAATTTCCCGTACCTCAATCTGGCAGTGGATCCATCATCAAAAAACGTTGAGCAATGGCAAACCGGTGACCAAAGCCTTGTTCCGCCAGATGCTGGGTGAAGAGATGAAAGTCATTGCCAGCGAACTGGGCGAAGAACGTTTCTCCCAGGGGCGTTTTGACGATGCCGCACGCTTGATGGAACAGATCACCACTTCCGATGAGTTAATTGATTTCCTGACCCTGCCAGGCTACCGCCTGTTAGCGTAAACCACCACATAACTATGGAGCATCTGCACATGAAAACCCGTACACAACAAATTGAAGAATTACAGAAAGAGTGGACTCAACCGCGTTGGGAAGGCATTACTCGCCCATACAGCGCGGAAGATGTGGTGAAATTACGCGGTTCAGTCAATCCTGAATGCACCCTGGCGCAACTGGGCGCGGCGAAAATGTGGCGTCTGCTGCATGGCGAGTCGAAAAAAGGCTACATCAACAGCCTCGGTGCACTGACTGGCGGTCAGGCGCTGCAACAGGCGAAAGCGGGTATTGAAGCAGTCTATCTGTCGGGATGGCAGGTAGCGGCGGACGCTAACCTGGCGGCCAGCATGTATCCGGATCAGTCGCTCTATCCGGCAAACTCGGTGCCAGCTGTGGTGGAGCGGATCAACAACACCTTCCGTCGTGCCGATCAGATCCAATGGTCCGCAGGCATTGAGCCGGGCGATCCGCGCTATGTCGATTACTTCCTGCCGATCGTTGCCGATGCGGAAGCCGGTTTTGGCGGTGTCCTGAATGCCTTTGAACTGATGAAAGCGATGATTGAAGCCGGTGCAGCGGCAGTTCACTTCGAAGATCAGCTGGCGTCAGTGAAGAAATGCGGTCACATGGGCGGCAAAGTTTTGGTGCCAACTCAGGAAGCTATTCAGAAACTGGTCGCGGCGCGTCTTGCAGCTGACGTGACGGGCGTTCCAACCCTGCTGGTTGCTCGTACCGATGCCGATGCGGCGGATCTGATTACCTCCGATTGCGACCCGTATGACAGTGAATTTATTACTGGCGAGCGTACCAGTGAAGGCTTCTTCCGTACTCATGCGGGCATTGAGCAAGCGATCAGCCGTGGCCTGGCGTATGCGCCATATGCTGACCTGGTCTGGTGTGAAACCTCCACGCCGGATCTGGAACTGGCGCGTCGCTTTGCACAAGCTATCCACGCGAAATATCCGGGCAAACTGCTGGCTTATAACTGCTCGCCGTCGTTCAACTGGCAGAAAAACCTCGACGACAAAACTATTGCCAGCTTCCAGCAGCAGCTGTCGGATATGGGCTACAAGTTCCAGTTCATCACCCTGGCAGGTATCCACAGCATGTGGTTCAACATGTTTGACCTGGCAAACGCCTATGCCCAGGGCGAGGGTATGAAGCACTACGTTGAGAAAGTGCAGCAGCCGGAATTTGCCGCCGCGAAAGATGGCTATACCTTCGTATCTCACCAGCAGGAAGTGGGTACAGGTTACTTCGATAAAGTGACGACTATTATTCAGGGCGGCACGTCTTCAGTCACCGCGCTGACCGGCTCCACTGAAGAATCGCAGTTCTAAGCAACAACAACCGTTGCTGACTGTAGGCCGGATAAGGCGTTCACGCCGCATCCGGCAATCGGTGCACGATGCCTGATGCGACGCTTGCGCGTCTTATCATGCCTACAGCCGTTGCCGAACGTAGGCCGGATAAGGCATTTACGCCGCATCCGGCAATCGGTGCACGATGCCTGATGCGACGCTTGCGCGTCTTATCATGCCTACAACCGTTGCCGAACGTAGGCTGGATAAGGCGTTTACGCCGCATCCGGCAATTCTCTGCTCCTGATGAGGGCGCTAAATGCCGCGTGGCCTGGAATTACTGATTGCTCAAACCATTTTGCAAGGCTTCGACGCTCAGTATGGTCGATTCCTCGAAGTGACTTCCGGGGCGCAGCAGCGTTTCGAACAGGCCGACTGGCATGCTGTCCAGCAGGCGATGAAAAACCGTATCCATCTTTACGATCATCACGTTGGTCTGGTCGTGGAGCAACTGCGCTGCATTACTAACGGCCAAAGTACGGACGCGGCATTTTTACTGCGCGTTAAAGAGCATTACACGCGGCTGTTGCCGGATTACCCGCGCTTCGAGATTGCGGAGAGCTTTTTTAACTCCGTGTACTGTCGGTTATTTGACCACCGCTCGCTTACTCCCGAGCGGCTTTTTATCTTTAGCTCTCAGCCAGAGCGCCGCTTTCGTACCATTCCCCGCCCGCTGGCGAAAGACTTTCACCCCGATCACGGCTGGGAATCTCTACTGATGCGCGTTATCAGCGACCTGCCGCTGCGCCTGCGCTGGCAGAATAAAAGCCGTGACATTCATTACATCATTCGCCATCTGACGGAAACGCTGGGGACAGACAACCTCGCGGAAAGTCATTTACAGGTGGCGAACGAACTGTTTTACCGCAATAAAGCCGCCTGGCTGGTGGGCAAACTGATCACGCCTTCCGGCACGTTGCCCTTCTTACTGCCGATCCACCAGACGGACGACGGCGAGTTATTTATTGATACCTGCCTGACGACGACCGCCGAAGCGAGCATTGTTTTTGGCTTTGCGCGTTCTTATTTTATGGTTTATGCACCGCTGCCCGCAGCGCTGGTCGAGTGGCTACGGGAAATTCTGCCAGGTAAAACCACTGCTGAATTGTATATGGCTATCGGCTGCCAGAAGCACGCCAAAACCGAAAGCTACCGCGAATATCTCGTTTATCTACAGGGCTGTAATGAGCAGTTCATTGAAGCGCCGGGTATTCGTGGAATGGTGATGTTGGTGTTTACGCTGCCGGGCTTTGATCGGGTATTCAAAGTCATCAAAGACAAGTTCGCGCCGCAGAAAGAGATGTCTGCCGCTCACGTTCGTGCCTGCTATCAACTGGTGAAAGAGCACGATCGCGTGGGCCGAATGGCGGACACCCAGGAGTTTGAAAACTTTGTGCTGGAGAAGCGGCATATTTCCCCGGCATTAATGGAATTACTGCTCCAGGAAGCAGCGGAAAAAATCACCGATCTTGGTGAGCAGATTGTAATTCGCCATCTCTATATCGAGCGGCGGATGGTGCCGCTCAATATCTGGCTGGAACAAGTGGAAGGTCAGCAGTTGCGCGACGCCATTGAAGAATACGGTAACGCTATTCGCCAGCTTGCCGCTGCTAACATTTTTCCTGGCGACATGCTGTTTAAAAACTTCGGTGTCACCCGTCACGGGCGTGTGGTTTTTTATGATTACGATGAAATTTGCTACATGACGGAAGTGAATTTCCGCGACATCCCGCCGCCGCGCTATCCGGAAGACGAACTTGCCAGCGAACCGTGGTACAGCGTCTCGCCGGGCGATGTTTTCCCGGAAGAGTTTCGCCACTGGCTATGCGCCGACCCGCGTATTGGTCCGCTGTTTGAAGAGATGCACGCCGACCTGTTCCGCGCTGATTACTGGCGCGCACTACAAAACCGCATACGTGAAGGGCATGTGGAAGATGTTTATGCGTATCGGCGCAGGCAAAGATTTAGCGTACGGTATGGGGAGATGCTTTTTTGAGTAAAGCTTCCATATAATTTTTCTCCGCAATGTATCGAGGGTTATCCGTAAAGCCAAAGCTTTCAGCCATCTTATTTAATGTATTAAGGATTAATTCAGCAATAACCCGGTGACCAAATTCAAAAGCCAACTCAAAGGCAGAGTATTTTTGTGGCGCTTTGTGTTGCCAAAAATCCATAATATCTTCAGCGGTAAATCCAAACAGGCGTGCATGGTCAGATAAAGCAAGATAAACCGTCTCTACAACATTTTGTTGTTTATGCTGTATCGCTGAAAACAAACCGGGATATTCATTAGAATTATTTGCCAGGAGGAGGGGCTTCATATTTTTTTTTATCGAATTTAAACGTATTAAACAGAGTGGGTAATGCGTTAAAAATAGTATTAATAACGTTCATATGTCCACTATTATAGGCAGTCAACATTTCTGTTCTATGTAGTTCTGGCATTTTCTGGAGCTGAATCATCAGTTGCGTAAGTTGGTGATTCTGACCAATTGCCATTAGCAAATTCATCGTTGCTGGTGATAATGGAGGGGTTATTTCATCCACAGATCCTTTTAACATCAATAGCTGTTCTTTCGGAAGTGCTGGAATTATTGCAACAGATTGGTTAATAACATGATCATTTGACCATTTCAGGAGGCTATAATCTACATTCATAAAATCCATCAGAGAATAGTGTTTAATATCCTCTTTGCTTTCGCTCATAATTCTTATTTTATCGTTAGTTACATTAGGATCATAAACCGAAACCACGTAATGGGTACATCCTTCAGTTGTGTTCTTTATTCTTAGTCGGGCCGTCAAAGCATGGTTATCTACCAATAATATGGCAGCCATAACACTGATGCCATTTGATTCCATCTTGTCAAAATATGCCTTCATAACTAGCCCGAAATCACCGCAGGCAGCAACACAACGCCCCTCAGGACGGCTGGAAATCAACGCCAAAGTCTGGTTTTTGCATTTTTTGTTGAAGTGCGTGAGAAATTTTTCAGCTGAAGAGTAATCATCTTGATGGGGTTTGTAATTAACATTCTGATAAATATCATTAATATATTGTGCAGCAATGTGTCGGCATACTATACGGTTTTGGGGGCGCCCCGGAAAATAACATTGACCATTAAGTTTAACTCTTGGGAAGTCTTTTTCTTTTCTATCTGAGTTTAGATTTAATTTTTGTTTATCAAGAGCGTCTGAGCGTTGAGGTAAAATTTCCATTAGGTATTCTTCAAATATTGGAGCAATGGTTTGAGTGAGTGTCGTGTTTTCATTTTTATTAATTATCGTAATTTCTTTTTTATCAGTCTGTAAGACAGACGTGGAAAATTTAATGACAAAATCCTTGTTGCTAAAGATATGACGACCGTTTTGTCTACAGTTCTCTGAGAAGCTTTTTAATAGAGGCGTCGCCAGCTCCTTGCCAGAAAATTTATCCTCGAGTTCTTTATAAAACAATTCACTCAGGTTTTGGTGTTCATTTGTCTGGGCTGTATTATTAATATTTACAGAGAAAGAACTGCGAGGAATACGAGTAATCATTTAAATATCTCATTGTTTATTGATGTCTTGAATTTTAACTATCAGAACAGTGAAAAAATTTAATATGATTACAAGTAAAGAAATATCATAAATCGCTCAATCTCATAATGAAACCGTAAAAGTTTCGGCGTAATGAGATCTTGCGATTTTGTTAATAATTAAGTGGTTTGATGTTTAAAAATAATGCTGAGTTAATAAAAGTGTGCGAAGTGTATGACAATAAGTTATTTTGGCGTCAATGCGATTAACAGACACCCTTATTCTATTGCCACTCAGATATGACGGGCAGAATATTGCCTCTGCCCGCCAGAAAAAAGTCAGCGCATTCCACCGTACGCCAGCGTCACTTCCTTCGCCGCTTTAATCACCATTGCGCCAAACTCGGTCACGCGGTCATCGGTAATACGTGAAATCGGTCCGGAAATTGAAATTGCGGCAAACGGTTCGCGGTGCTCATCGAAAATACACGCTGCAAGGCAACGTAGCCCCAGCGCATGTTCCTCATCGTCAAATGAATAACCCCGTTTGCGCGTTTGGGCGAGATCTTCTTTTAAATGCACAGGAGACACCAGCGTTGCGTGGGTATAGGCATGTAACCCTTTGCGGTGCAGCAGCTTCGTCACCTGTTCTTCGCTCAGTTGGGCTAAAAAGGCTTTACCCGCACCGGAAGCGTGCATCGGCAATTTACCGCCGATAGGCGCGGACATTCGCATCAGGTGGGTACACTGTACCTGGTCGATAATAATCGCTTCGTGATCGCTTTGATCAAGCACCGCCATATTGACCGTTTCGCCAGACTCTTCCATTAGATTGCGCAGGATAGGGTGAACAATTGCTAACAAATTACGGCTCTGGAGAAAGCTGCTGCCGACCATAAAGGCATGTGCGCCGATTGCCCAGTGTCCCAGTTCGCCAACCTGACGCACGAAACCCTGCTGTTGCATCGTGGTTAGCAGGCGGTGGGTCGTGGAATTGGGTAACCCGGCTTGTTGCGCCAGTTCCGTGAGTGCCACACTGCCATTGGATTCGGCAATCCACTCCAGTAATTTCAGGCCACGCGTTAAAGACTGAACCTGTCCAGTCGCTGGTGCGGTGGCAACGGCGGGTTTTCTGCCGCGTTTCGCGGGAATGGGTGCGACCATGACAGTCTCCTTTTTCTGTATCGTGGAAATCATTTTCATTTTTATTGTTAGCTAATGCAATAGTTGCTGAACTGATCCGATGAGTTAATGTTGAACAAATCTCATGTTGCGTGGTGGTCGCTTTTACCACAGATGCGTTTATGCCAGTATGGTTTGTTGAATTTTTATTAAATCTGGGTTGAGCGTGTCGGGAGCAAGTGTGAGCAGCAAAGTGGAACAACTGCGTGCGCAGTTAAATGAACGTATTCTGGTGCTGGACGGCGGTATGGGCACCATGATCCAGAGCTATCGACTGAACGAAGCCGATTTTCGTGGTGAACGCTTTGCCGACTGGCCATGCGACCTCAAAGGCAACAACGACCTGCTGGTACTCAGTAAACCGGAAGTGATCGCCGCTATCCACAACGCCTACTTTGAAGCGGGCGCGGATATCATCGAAACCAACACCTTCAACTCCACGACCATTGCGATGGCGGATTACCAGATGGAATCCCTGTCGGCGGAAATCAACTTTGCGGCGGCGAAACTGGCGCGCGCCTGTGCTGATGAGTGGACCGCGCGCACCCCGGAGAAACCGCGCTACGTTGCCGGTGTTCTCGGCCCAACCAACCGCACGGCGTCTATTTCTCCGGACGTCAACGATCCGGCATTTCGTAATATCACTTTTGACGGGCTGGTGGCGGCTTATCGAGAGTCCACCAAAGCGCTGGTGGAAGGTGGTGCGGATCTGATCCTGATTGAAACCGTTTTCGACACCCTTAACGCCAAAGCGGCGGTCTTTGCGGTGAAAACGGAGTTTGAAGCGCTGGGCGTTGAGCTGCCGATTATGATCTCCGGCACCATCACCGACGCCTCCGGGCGCACGCTCTCCGGGCAGACCACCGAAGCATTTTACAACTCATTGCGCCACGCCGAAGCTCTGACCTTTGGCCTGAACTGTGCGCTGGGGCCAGATGAACTGCGCCAGTACGTGCAGGAGCTGTCACGGATTGCGGAATGCTACGTCACCGCGCACCCGAACGCCGGGCTACCCAACGCCTTTGGTGAGTACGATCTCGACGCCGACACGATGGCAAAACAGATACGTGAATGGGCGCAAGCGGGTTTTCTCAATATCGTCGGCGGCTGCTGTGGCACCACGCCACAACATATTGCAGCGATGAGTCGTGCAGTAGAAGGATTAGCGCCGCGCAAACTGCCGGAAATCCCCGTAGCCTGCCGTTTGTCCGGCCTGGAGCCGCTGAACATTGGCGAAGATAGCCTGTTTGTGAACGTGGGTGAACGCACCAACGTCACCGGTTCCGCTAAGTTCAAGCGCCTGATCAAAGAAGAGAAATACAGCGAGGCACTGGATGTGGCCCGCCAGCAGGTGGAAAACGGTGCGCAGATTATCGATATCAACATGGATGAAGGGATGCTCGACGCCGAAGCGGCGATGGTGCGTTTTCTCAATCTGATTGCCGGTGAACCGGATATCGCTCGCGTGCCGATTATGATCGACTCCTCAAAATGGGATGTCATTGAAAAAGGTCTGAAGTGTATTCAGGGCAAAGGCATTGTTAACTCTATCTCGATGAAAGAGGGCGTCGACGCCTTTATCCATCACGCGAAGCTCTTGCGTCGTTACGGTGCGGCAGTGGTGGTAATGGCCTTTGACGAACAGGGACAGGCCGATACCCGCGCACGGAAAATCGAGATTTGCCGTCGGGCGTACAAAATCCTCACCGAAGAGGTTGGCTTCCCGCCAGAAGATATCATCTTCGACCCGAACATCTTCGCGGTCGCAACCGGCATTGAAGAGCACAACAACTACGCGCAGGACTTTATCGGCGCGTGTGAAGATATCAAACGCGAACTGCCGCACGCGCTGATTTCCGGCGGTGTATCTAACGTTTCTTTCTCATTCCGTGGCAACGATCCGGTGCGCGAAGCCATTCACGCGGTGTTCCTCTACTACGCTATTCGCAATGGCATGGATATGGGGATCGTCAACGCCGGGCAACTGGCGATTTACGACGACCTACCCGCTGAACTGCGCGACGCGGTGGAAGATGTGATTCTTAACCGTCGCGACGATGGCACTGAGCGTTTACTGGAGCTTGCCGAGAAATATCGCGGCAGCAAAACCGACGACACCGCTAACGCCCAGCAGGCGGAGTGGCGCTCGTGGGAAGTGAATAAACGTCTGGAATACTCGCTGGTTAAAGGCATTACCGAGTTTATCGAGCAGGATACCGAAGAAGCCCGCCAGCAGGCTACGCGCCCGATTGAAGTGATTGAAGGCCCGCTGATGGACGGTATGAACGTGGTCGGCGATCTGTTTGGCGAAGGGAAAATGTTCCTGCCACAGGTGGTCAAATCGGCGCGCGTCATGAAACAGGCAGTGGCGTATCTCGAACCGTTTATTGAAGCCAGCAAAGAGCAGGGTAAAACCAACGGCAAGATGGTGATCGCCACCGTGAAGGGCGACGTCCACGACATCGGTAAAAATATCGTTGGTGTGGTGCTGCAATGTAACAACTACGAAATTGTCGATCTCGGCGTTATGGTGCCTGCGGAAAAAATTCTCCGTACCGCTAAAGAAGTGAATGCTGATCTGATTGGACTTTCGGGGCTTATCACGCCGTCGCTGGACGAGATGGTTAACGTGGCGAAAGAGATGGAGCGTCAGGGCTTCACTATTCCGCTATTGATTGGCGGCGCGACCACCTCAAAAGCGCACACGGCGGTGAAAATCGAGCAGAACTACAGCGGCCCGACGGTGTATGTGCAGAACGCATCGCGTACCGTTGGTGTGGTGGCGGCGCTGCTTTCCGATACCCAGCGTGATGATTTTGTCGCTCGTACCCGCAAGGAGTACGAAACCGTACGTATTCAGCACGGGCGCAAGAAGCCGCGCACACCACCGGTCACGCTGGAAGCGGCGCGCGATAACGATTTCGCTTTTGACTGGCAGGCTTACACGCCGCCGGTGGCGCACCGTCTCGGCGTGCAGGAAGTCGAAGCCAGCATCGAAACGCTGCGCAATTACATCGACTGGACACCGTTCTTTATGACCTGGTCGCTGGCCGGGAAGTATCCGCGCATTCTGGAAGATGAAGTGGTAGGCGTTGAGGCGCAGCGGCTGTTTAAAGACGCCAACGACATGCTGGATAAATTAAGCGCCGAGAAAACGCTGAATCCGCGTGGCGTGGTGGGCCTGTTCCCGGCAAACCGTGTGGGCGATGACATTGAAATCTACCGTGACGAAACGCGCACTCATGTGATCAACGTCAGCCACCATCTGCGTCAACAGACCGAAAAAACGGGATTCGCTAACTACTGTCTCGCTGACTTCGTTGCGCCGAAGCTTTCTGGTAAAGCAGATTACATCGGCGCATTTGCCGTGACTGGCGGGCTGGAAGAGGACGCACTGGCTGATGCCTTTGAAGCGCAGCACGATGATTACAACAAAATCATGGTGAAAGCGCTTGCCGACCGTTTAGCCGAAGCCTTTGCGGAGTATCTCCATGAGCGTGTGCGTAAAGTCTACTGGGGCTATGCGCCGAACGAGAACCTCAGCAACGAAGAACTGATCCGCGAAAACTACCAGGGCATCCGTCCGGCACCGGGCTATCCGGCCTGCCCGGAACATACGGAAAAAGCCACCATCTGGGAGCTGCTGGAAGTGGAAAAACACACTGGCATGAAACTCACAGAATCTTTCGCCATGTGGCCTGGTGCATCGGTTTCGGGTTGGTACTTCAGCCACCCGGACAGCAAGTATTACGCGGTAGCGCAAATTCAGCGCGATCAGGTTGAAGACTATGCCCGCCGTAAAGGTATGAGCGTTACCGAAGTTGAGCGCTGGCTGGCACCGAATCTGGGGTATGACGCGGACTGATTCACAAATCTGTCACTTTTCCTTACAACAAACAGGGCGCTCAATGAGTGCCCTGTCTCTTTATTAATATGAAACACTTATACTGGAAACAGGCTGGAATAATCTTAGCCGGAAAAACGAATGTCAAAAGGCACAGTAAAGATGCCAGTCAACGTGTTTCCGGTCCTTTGGTCATTCAATTGCTTCAGGAACATATAACGATAAGGAGAACCTGAACTCGTGTTAACGCTGCTTCACCTGCTTTCTGCCGTCGCCCTGCTGGTCTGGGGGACTCATATTGTTCGAACCGGCGTAATGCGCGTCTTCGGCGCGCGTTTGCGTACTGTCCTTAGCCGGAGCGTCGAAAAAAAGCCGCTCGCCTTTTGCGCGGGGATCGGCGTTACCGCACTGGTACAGAGCAGTAATGCCACCACCATGCTGGTGACCTCGTTTGTCGCTCAGGATCTGGTAGCCCTCGCACCGGCTCTGGTCATTGTGCTGGGTGCAGATGTCGGGACGGCGCTAATGGCGCGTATTCTCACCTTCGACTTATCCTGGCTGTCACCGTTACTTATTTTTATCGGCGTGATTTTTTTCCTCGGACGCAAACAGTCACGCGCCGGGCAACTGGGCCGCGTCGGTATTGGTCTTGGGCTGATTTTGCTAGCGCTGGAGTTGATTGTGCAGGCCGTAACGCCGATCACCCAGGCAAACGGCGTTCAGGTGATCTTTGCCTCGCTGACCGGCGATATTCTGCTGGATGCGCTGATTGGCGCGATGTTCGCCATTATCAGCTACTCCAGCCTTGCTGCTGTACTGCTGACCGCGACTCTGACCGCCGCAGGCATTATCTCCTTCCCCGTGGCGCTCTGTCTGGTGATTGGTGCTAACCTCGGTTCCGGTCTGCTGGCGATGCTCAACAACAGTGCCGCCAATGCCGCAGCCCGCCGTGTCGCGCTGGGTAGTCTGCTGTTTAAGCTGGTGGGTAGCCTGATTATCCTGCCGTTTGTCCATTTGCTGGCAGAGACAATGGGGAAGCTGTCATTGCCAAAAGCGGAACTGGTGATCTATTTCCACGTCTTCTACAACCTTGTACGTTGCCTGGTCATGCTGCCATTTGTTGACCCGATGGCACGGTTTTGCAAAACGATTATTCGCGATGAACCGGAACTGGATACCCAGCTACGGCCTAAACATCTGGATGTCAGCGCGCTGGATACGCCCACGCTTGCTCTGGCGAACGCCGCGCGCGAAACCCTGCGCATTGGCGACGCCATGGAACAGATGATGGAAGGGTTGAATAAAGTGATGCACGGTGAGCCACGGCAGGAGAAAGAGCTGCGTAAGCTGGCAGATGATATCAACGTTCTCTACACCGCCATTAAGCTGTATCTGGCGCGGATGCCAAAAGAAGAGCTGGCGGAGGAAGAGTCGCGCCGCTGGGCAGAGATCATCGAAATGTCGCTCAACCTTGAACAGGCCTCCGATATCGTCGAGCGCATGGGGAGTGAAATTGCCGACAAATCACTGGCAGCACGGCGGGCATTTTCGCTTGATGGGTTGAAGGAACTGGATGCGCTCTATGAGCAATTGCTCAGTAATTTAAAGCTGGCAATGTCGGTGTTCTTCTCTGGCGATGTCACCAGCGCTCGTCGTTTGCGCCGTAGTAAGCATCGCTTTCGCATTCTTAATCGCCGCTATTCCCACGCCCACGTCGATCGCCTGCATCAGCAAAACGTGCAGAGCATTGAAACCAGTTCGCTACATTTAGGCTTACTGGGAGATATGCAGCGCCTGAACTCGCTGTTTTGTTCGGTGGCTTACAGTGTGCTGGAACAGCCGGATGAAGATGAAGGACGGGACGAGTATTAATATTGTGAATCCTGTAGGCCTGATAAGACGCGTCAAGCGTCGCATCAGGCACTATGAACAAGATGCCGGATCATGCATCCGGCAATTCACTTAAAAACGGTGACCAGCTTCTAGCGGCACCGCTTCTTCACCAGCCTTAAACACATAAGTGGTGTTCGGGCCACCCAGCGTAGCGTGACCTTTACTCACTGTGATCCAGTTACCTTCCGGTAGACCAATAATCGTCAGTTCTGGCGCGACGACCAGCAGTTCGCGAATACGCTGCTCACGGGTTTCACCTTTATGGCCTTCCGGCAGCGCGTTGGTGAAGTGCGGGTTGATTTGCAACGGGAACAGATTTAGCGCATCGAAACCTTGCGGATCGACAATCGGCATATCGTTGGTGGTACGAATGGTTGGGCAAGCAAGGTTAGCGCCTGCGCTCCAGCCAATATACAGAGCGCCACGTTTAACCACGTCAGTAATTGGTGCCAGCAGCCCGCGCTCGCGGCACTGTTTCAGCAACTGGAAAGTATTCCCGCCGCCGACAATCACGATCTCAGCATTTTCAATCGCGGCAACGGGATCGACAACGCTATGAATACCGGTGACAGAAACACCCAGCGGAGCGAGAACCGCAGCCGTTTTCGCTGTGTAATCATCCCAGGTCTGCGTTACGCCAGCGAAAGGGATAAACACCGCTGAGCGGCGACCCTGCAACTGTTCAGCAATTAGCGGCAGTGCATGTTCCAGCCAGGCTTTACCCGGCAGCGTCGAGTTACTCAATAAAAGCAGTTCCATTACTTCTCCGGTTAGTAAGAAATCACGGGAGGCATGCTACCACTGCGAATTTAACCACTTACTGACATGGCTCACGATGTCGCACATTGCTTCTGGAAAGTGATTTGAGCAGGTAACGAATTCAAGCCAATGGAAATAACAAATAGTTCGCTCATGACTATTTTTTATCAACCCAAAGGTACGGTATATTCCGTTTTTTACAGGAGAATTTATGCTGCCCGACTCATCAGTCCGTTTAAATAAATACATCAGCGAAAGCGGAATTTGCTCACGCCGCGAAGCGGATCGCTATATCGAGCAAGGCAATGTGTTCCTTAATGGCAAGCGAGCCACCATTGGCGATCAGGTGAAACCCGGCGACGTTGTGAAAGTAAACGGTCAGTTGATTGAGCCTCGGGAAGCCGAAGATTTGGTACTTATCGCCCTGAACAAGCCCGTCGGTATTGTCAGCACCACCGAAGATGGCGAGCGCGATAACATTGTCGATTTCGTTAACCACAGCAAACGCGTGTTCCCGATTGGCCGCCTGGATAAAGACTCCCAGGGGCTGATTTTCCTCACCAATCACGGCGATCTGGTGAATAAGATCCTCCGTGCGGGTAACGATCATGAGAAAGAGTATCTGGTTACGGTCGATAAACCGATTACCGATGAATTTATTCGTGGTATGGGGGCGGGGGTGCCAATCCTCGGGACAGTGACTAAAAAGTGTAAAGTCAAAAAAGAAGCGCCGTTTGTCTTCCGCATTACCCTGGTGCAGGGGCTGAACCGTCAGATCCGGCGCATGTGCGAGCATTTCGGCTATGAAGTGAAAAAGCTGGAACGTACGCGCATTATGAACGTCAGTTTAAGCGGCATTCCGCTGGGTGAGTGGCGCGATTTAACTGATGATGAGTTAATCGACCTCTTTAAGCTCATCGAAAATTCCTCTTCCGAGGCAAAACCTAAAGTGAAGGCCAAACCGAAAACAGCGGGCATCAAACGTCCAGTCGTTAAGATGGAAAAAACGGCGGAAAAAGGCGGTCGCCCGGCGTCCAACGGTAAGCGTTTTACCTCTCCGGGGCGTAAAAAGAAGGGGCGCTAATCAGCGCCTGCCGCGCGTCGACGTATTTGCTGACCAGCTAAATGACGCTTCAGGATCCGGTTTATAAGCCTGCTTTTTCTTCAACTGGCGGGCTTTTTTCGCTTCAGCCTCACGCTCGACCATTAATTTATCGATGTACTCTTTCTTAATGCTGTTGGTTTCGGAGTTGGTCAGTACGCGACCATGCGCAATCCGCGCCCGATCCAGCAGTGTTTTAAGTTCACGCTGCTCGCGTTCAGTCATCTCTTTTTGGGTAATACGGGGGAGTGCCATGATGGTGCCCTCAGTGAGCCAGAGAGTTCAGTGTACGGGAATTCGTTTGCGAGCTGAACTGATAATATTCCTTTGTTC
>NZ_SJWV01000091.1:0-16050 GCF_004352695.1 Escherichia sp. KCJ4928 | reverse complement strand
TATCTACTCTGGCCCCTTCATAACCATATTCGGCAAATTCATTAACCGCACATAGCAGCAATTTTTCCTTCAGGTTTTGTGCGTGACTGGTATCAAGATACATTCCACTTCCCCACTTCCTCTTCGTGATGGCTATCATAACCGGATTTGATCTCAGCGACAGCAAAAAGGATAAAAGTCGTAATTTCATTGAGTTATCAAATTACCTGTGATCACTCTCGCAGATCAACCAACTAGATGGTTGATCTTTTTACCTGCCAGTCGCAAGCTAATCATCACTAAAGAAAACAATATTCAAAAGAGGGTTATTGTATGAAATCCACTCGTCCAGTTGCCGTGATTACCGGAGCCGCTCGTGGTATTGGAAAGGGCTGTGCGCTGGAGCTTGCTCGTGGCGGGTTTAACCTGCTGATTAACGATCGTCCCGATGCCGACAGCGTAGAAAAACTGCATATCACACAACAAGAATGTTTGGCAGAAGGCGTGGAAGTCATTTGCTTCCCTGCCGATGTCGGCGATCTCTCCTTGCATGAAGAGATGCTCGACGCGGCGCAAAACCAGTGGGGGCGTCTGGACTGCCTGCTCAATAACGCCGGGATTTCAGTGAAAAAACGCGGTGACCTCCTCGACCTCGAACCAGACAGCTTCGATCAAAACATTGCCATTAACACCCGCGCGCCGTTCTTCCTTGCTCAGGCATTCAGTAAGCGCTTACTGGCACAGCCGAAACCGGAAGCGGAACTGCCGCACCGCTCGATTATTTTCGTCAGTTCCATCAACGCCATCATGCTGGCGATGAATCGCGGCGAATACACCATTGCCAAAACCGCCGTTTCTGCCGCTGCTCGTCTATTTGCTGCTCGCCTTTGTAATGAACAAATTGGCGTTTATGAAGTGCGCCCAGGTCTCATCAAAACTGATATGACTATTCCGGCAACGGCTTATTACGACGAACTGATTGCCAAAGGTCTGGTGCCGTGGGGACGTTGGGGTTATCCGGCTGATATTGCTTCCACCGTCCGCGCGATGGCGGAAGGTAAACTGATTTACACCTGTGGTCAGGCGGTCGCCATCGACGGCGGCTTAAGTATGCCGCGCTTCTGAGGCTGAATCATGAGAGATCTGTTACAACGCCCGGATTTATTCAGTATCAATACCGCAACACTGGGCTATAAAACGCCGCTACCCGCCATTATTGATGCCTGCGCTGCACGCGGTATTGGCGCAATTGCCCCCTGGCGCAGGGAGTTGCAGGGCGAAGATCTCCAGCAGATCGCCCGTCAGCTTGCCGCCAGTAAGATGAACGTTTCCGGTTTGTGCCGTAGCACCTACTACACCGCACCGACGCTGGCGGAGCGCAAACTGGCGATTGACGATAACCGCCGGGCGCTGGACGACGCCGCTGTACTGAATGCCGCCTGTTATATGCAGGTGGTTGGCGGTCTGCCAACGGGCACTAAAGATCTATATGAAGCGCGGGAACAAGTGAAACAAGGGATTCGCCAGTTGCTGCCACATTCGAAAGATGTCGGCGTGCCAATTGCACTGGAGCCGCTGCACCCGATGACCGCAGCCGATCGTTCCTGTCTGTGCACGTTACGTCAGGCGCTGGACTGGTGTGATGAACTCGATCCCGATGGCGAATTTGGCCTCGGCGTGGCGGTAGATGTCTACCATGTTTGGTGGGACCCGGATCTCGCCAGTCAGATCCTGCGTGCCGGAAAACGCATCCTCGCGTTTCATGTTTCCGACTGGTTAGTGCCGACCACTGAT
The DNA here is from genome assembly GCF_004352695.1 of Escherichia sp. KCJ4928. NCBI lineage: Bacteria > Pseudomonadati > Pseudomonadota > Gammaproteobacteria > Enterobacterales > Enterobacteriaceae > Escherichia > Escherichia sp. KCJ4928. The sequence continues at coordinate 14,277 of NZ_SJWV01000091.1, read as the reverse complement.
CTGGTCAATGACCGTGGTATGCCGGGAGATGGCGTCATCAATATTCCGTCAATTCGTCGGCTGGTTGAAAACGCCGGATTTAATGGTGCTATTGAACTGGAAATATTCTCGCCTTACTGGTGGCAGAAAGATATTAACAGCACGCTGGATATTAGCGTCGATCGCATCGCGCATTATTGTAAAGGAATGATCATGAGTGACCAACCCGTTCTGTTCAGCAGAGCGGCAGCTTCCTGCCGCCTGACATTGAACCGTGAAGATAAATGTCATGCTATTAACGAAGAGATGATCGAATCTCTCGACCATTATTTAAATGAAATTGAAAACGACACCACATTACGATTAGTCGAATTAACGGCAACCGGCGATAAATTCTTTTGTGCGGGTGGCGATATTAAATCGTGGTCAGCCTATTCGCCATTAGATATGGGCAGAAAATGGATTAAACGCGGTAATGACGTTTTTAATCGCCTGCGCAACTTACCCCAATTAACCGTTGCGAATCTCAACGGTCATACCATCGGCGGTGGTATTGAACTTGCCTTGTGCTGCGATATTCGTATTGCCCGCCCCGGCGCGAAATTCTCTAACCCGGAAGTGATGCTCGGCATGGTGCCTGGCTGGATGGGCATTGAACGTGTGCTTAATCAGGTTGGTCCGGTGGTCGGTCGCCAGATGCTGATGCTGGGTAAACGCCTGACGGCGCAGGAAGCCCAGGCGGCGAATTTAATTGATGAAGTGGTAGAAAAAGAACAGGTGGAAAGCTGGATGGCGAACCAGTTAGCGCAGCTGGAAAAATGCGGTCCGGTGGCGCTTGCACATATTAAGCAACTGATTCTGGCACTGGAAAATAAACATGCCGATTACCCGCACCAGCTACTGGCCGGATTAATGTCCGCCACTCAGGATTGCCAGCAGGCGACGCGCGCCTTTGCCGAAAAAAGTAGCGTAAGCTTCCATAATCAATAAGGAAATTGTATGCGTAAGATAACAACCGCCGAGGCACTGGCGGCGCAAATTCAGGACGGTGCGACTATTGCTATTAGCGGTAACGGCGGCGGTATGGTGGAAGCGGACCATATTCTGGCTGCTATTGAAGCGCGTTTCCTGTAAACCGGACACCCTCGCGACCTGACGCTAATCCACTCGCTGGGTATTGGCGATCGCGACTGCAAAGGCACTAATCGTTTTGCGCACGCAGAGATGCTCAAACGCATTATTGCCGGGCACTTTACCTGGTCGCCCAAAATGCAGGCGCTGGTAAAAAATAACACGATTGAAGCCTACTGCTTTCCTGGTGGCGTGATTCAGGCACTGCTACGGGAGATCGGCGCCGGACGTCCGGGGCTTTTTACCCACGTTGGGCTGGGATCGTTTGTTGATCCACGCAATGGCGGCGGTAAGTCGAATGAATGCACTACCGACGACCTGGTAGAACTGATTGAAATCGATGGTGAAACCAAACTTCGTTATCGCCCTTTCAAAGTGGATTACGCGATTTTGCGTGGCACTTATGCCGATCCTCGAGGCAACGTCAGCCTTGAAGAAGAAGCGATTGATATGGATAGCTATTCCATGGCGCTGGCAGCACACAACAGCGGCGGCAAAGTGTTCGTACAGGTACGCGATGTGCTGGAAGCTGGCGCGATTGAACCACGCCGGGTCAAATTACCGGGCATTCTGGTTGATGGCATCGTTGAACACCGCGAACAACCGCAAACCTATCTTGGCGGTTACGACCTGACCATTAGCGGTCAACATCGCCGTCTGAGTTCTAACGACGCTATTGAACTGGTTAGTCATCCGGTGCGCCGCCTGATTGCCCGTCGGGCAGCACGCGAACTGGTGGCTGGCGCTTCAACCAACTTTGGCTTTGGTATTCCTGGCGGTATTCCAGGCGTAGCGCTGCGCGAAGGCGTTCCTTACCAAAGTTTATGGCTGAGCGTCGAGCAAGGCGTACATAACGGCATGATGCTTGATGATGCTCTGTTTGGTTGTGCCCGCAACGCCGATGCCATTATTCCATCACTCGATCAATTTGAGTTCTACAGTGGCGGAGGGATCGATATCACCTTCCTCGGCATGGGAGAGATGGATCAGTACGGTAACGTCAACGTCTCCCATCTCAATGGCAATCTGATTGGCCCCGGCGGATTTCTCGAAATTGCGCAAAACGCCCGTAAAGTGGTGTTCTGCGGCACGTTCGACGCCAAAGGTAGCAAGATTGATGTAACGCCAGATGGCTTGCATATCACCCAGTCAGGTCAAATCCCTAAACTGGTTACCCAGGTGGAAAAAATCACTTTTAGCGCCGCCTACGCACAGCAAAGTGGTCAGGAAGTGTTGTATATCACTGAACGCGCAGTATTCCAGTTAACGGCAGAAGGCGTTGAATTAATTGAAATCGCGCCGGGTGTGGAGATTGAGCGCGACATTCTGCCGTATATGGCTTTCCGTCCAATTATCAAGCACCCACGCCTGATGGAAAGTAGCCTGTTTACGCCGATGGAGGATGCATGAGTCAGCTTGATGACACCATCCTTGATGCGCTGACGCACGTTACTTTCCCAAAGGGTTTTGCACAGGCAGAGCCCGCATGGGTTGTCACGGTAGACGGTGTTGATTACCCACTCTGGCAAACAGATGCCCTGGTAGTCGGCAGTGGTGCAGCCGGGCTGCGTGCAGCTGTGGAACTTAAACGCCGCCAGCAAAATGTGCTGATCGCCACCGCCGGGTTATATATGGGGACGTCGGCATGTTCTGGTTCCGATAAACAGACGCTGTTTACCGCCGCTACCGCAGGCAATGGCGACAACTTCACCAAACTGGCAGAGGCACTGGCGAGCGGTGGGGCGATGGATCACGACACCGCTTATGTCGAAGCGGTAGGTTCTCTGCACACTCTTGGCGGGTTGCAATATCTTGGTCTGGAATTACCGGAAGATCGCTATGGCGCGATTCTTCGTTATCAAACCGACCATGACGAAGCCGGGCGTGCAACCTCGTGTGGGCCGCGTACCTCAAGGTTAATGGTGAAAGTGCTGTTGGAAGAAGTACAGCGCCTCGCCATTCCAGTGTTGACCAGTGCAACAGTGATTAAACTGCTGCATCAGCGTGACGAAAATGGCGAAGACCGTGTGGCGGGGGCAATCCTCGCGACCGGTCATCGCGCCCATAACCCATGGGGGCTGGCAATTGTGACTGCGCCCAATGTGGTACTGGCAACAGGAGGGCCTGGCGAGCTTTATCGCGACAGTGTGTACCCACACAAATGTTTTGGCTCGCTGGGGCTGGCGCTGGAGGAAGGTTTGACGCTAACCAATCTGACCGAAAGCCAGTTTGGTATAGGCACGCCGCGTAGCACGTTTCCGTGGAATTTATCCGGCACCTATGTACAGGTGATCCCGTATATCTATTCCGTGGATGCTGAGGGTAACGAGTATAACTTCCTCGCGGATTACTATCGCACCACCCAGGAGCTGGCTTCAAACATTTTCCGTAAAGGCTATCAGTGGCCGTTCCACGCCACTCGGGTGATGGATTTTGGCTCCAGCTTGTTAGATATGGCAGTAGCGCAAGAGCAGCAACATGGTCGTCGGGTGTTTATGGATTTCAATCGCAATCCTGAAGCGGTGCCTGGTGATTTGCCCTTCTCATTAGATCGACTGGACGACGACGTTCGCGCGTATCTGGAAAATAACGACGCTCTGGCACCATCGCCCATCGAACGGCTGCAACGAATGAATCCGCTGTCTATCTCGCTGTATAAGATGCACGGTTACGATCTCACCACACAGCCTTTGCAGTTTGCCATGAATAATCAGCATATGAATGGCGGCATTGAAGTGGATATCTGGGGACAAACATCCCTGCCCGGTTGTTTTGCGGTGGGAGAAGTAGCCGGAACTCACGGCGTTACCCGACCAGGCGGTGCGGCGCTGAATGCCGGGCAGGTTTTTGCTGTTCGTCTGGCACGTTTTATTGGTTGCACGCAAAAGCGGAATATTGATGGAGATATAGCACAGCTCGTAGCTCCGGCACTGGCTTCTATAAGAGAGATCATTACTCAGGCGCACGATAACGGGACCGGGATGCCGTTGTCGGTTGTGAGAGAAAAAATTCAGGCACGAATGTCTGACCATGCGGGATTTATTTGCCATGCCGATAAAGTCCGACGTGCCACTCGTGATGCCCTGTTATTGAACGAATTTGTCCAACGGCATGGATTGGCTATCAAACATGTGGGTGAAGTTGCCGAGCTGTTTATGTGGCGGCATATGGCACTGACTTCTGCCGCCGTATTAACGCAATTAACGCATTATATTGACGCAGGTGGTGGTAGCCGGGGAGCACGTATTATTCTCGACAGGGATGGAAATTCTATTCCGCTAACACGAAATGGTTTTTGTGATGCCTGGCGCTTTCGTTCAGAGCGTACTGAGGATAAAAAAGATAAACTACTTATTCATTATTGCAACGGTATCTTTCACGTCAGAGAAACACCTGTTCGTGAGTTTCCTATTATCCGAGGTATTTGGTTTGAAAAAAACTGGCCTGGTTTTCTTAATGGGACAATTTACCAGCCACAGGATGAATGATATTGCAAAGGTTAATCACTATGCGAAATATAATTAGATCTATTAATGCTCTGCTTGCAGCATTGAACATTACCATTTTGGCGATCATCGTGGCATGTGTGACGTGGCAGGTGGCTGCACGATTTATATTTACTAGTCCCAGTATTTTTACAGATGAACTCAGCCGTTTGCTCTTTATTTGTCTTGGACTTTTTGGTGGGGCATACACCGCAGGGCAAAACCGGCATCTGGCGATTGACCTGCTACCTATGATGCTGAAAGGAAAAGCCCGACGTCATTTATTTTTGTGTATTCAGATTATCGTAATTATCTTCGCTACCATCATTATGGTATATGGTGGTGGGCTATTAACGATGGATACATTCGATTCAGGTCAAACCTCGCCCGCTTTAGGCTGGCAGATGGGTATATATATATGAGTATCCCGATTAGTGGTGTACTTATTATTATATACACCATAGATATGGTTTTAACCGAACTTAAACAACCACTCTAAAGATAACAAACAACAACCAACCATAGTAGGAATGGAGAAATTATGGATTACTGGTTACCGATTATTGTGTTATTTGGTGCCTTCTTTTTTATGTTGGCATTAGGTGTACCTATTGTTTATGCCATTGGTTTATCGACACTGGCATCAATTTCCACACAACTCGATTTCAACTCAGCATTGAGTGTGGTTTCCCAAAAGTTAGCCTCCGGGTTAGATAGTTTTACGTTGTTGGCAATCCCATTTTTTATCTTGTCTGGCAACATTATGAATCATGGAGGAATAGCGCGACGATTAATCAACTTTGCCCGTATTCTCGGCGGTCGTCTGCCAGGCTCACTTGCCCACTGTAATATTCTCGCCAATATGCTGTTCGGGGCAATTTCTGGTTCAGCCGTGGCTTCGGCGGCTGCGATGGGCGGCGTCATGCATCCGCAACAGGTTAAAGAGGGCTACGACCCGGCATTCAGTACTGCGGTTAACGTTGCCTCTGCCCCGACGGGTTTGCTTATTCCACCAAGTAATACGTTAATCGTCTATTCACTGGTCAGTGGTGGTACTTCTATTGCCGCACTGTTCCTGGCGGGTTATGTTCCGGGGATTTTGCTGGGTCTGGCACTGATGGTAATAGCCGGTATTATCGCTGTACGTCGCGGTTATCCAAAACCAGAACGTCCGACTTTGCGCCAGGCTGGCGTTGCGATATGGATGGCTATCCCCAGTATTTTCCTGATTGTGTTAATTATGGGTGGCGTACTAAGCGGTATTTTTACCCCGACAGAGGCCTCCGCAATTGCAGTAATTTATACCCTTTTCCTTGCACTGGTTCTTTATCGTGAAATCTCAGTTAAAGATTTACCTAAAATATTTCTGGAATCCGTTATTACCACTGCAATTGTCTTGTTATTAATTGGTTCTTCGATGGGTATGTCATGGGCAATGTCAAACGCTGACGTTCCCTTCCTGATTCTCGATTTGCTTAACACTATTTCTGACAACCCAATAATAATCCTGCTTATTATCAATATTATCCTGTTGATTATCGGCACTTTTATGGATATGACACCGGCGGTACTGATTTTTACGCCGATATTTTTACCGGTTGTCACCGAACTGGGCATGGACCCGATTCACTTTGGTATTGTCATGGTACTGAACATGTGTATCGGTATTTGTACTCCGCCTGTAGGCAGTGTGTTATTTGTCGGTTGTAGTGTATCTAAATTACCGATTAATAAAATTATCAAACCTATGCTGCCATTCTATGCCGTGATGGTATTGGTGCTGGCAATGGTGACCTATATTCCGCAAATCAGTATGGCATTGCCAAGAGCACTGGGCTACTGATGCGCATTCACTGGCGGCACCTGCCGCCATATTTATTAGAAAAGGAACATCTATGAAAATAAAAGTATCCGCTGGCATTATCGGTGCTGTTCTTATGTTATCCGCAAGCCAGTCCTGGGCAGTGACATTAAAACTGAGTCATAATCAGGATAAGTCTCATCCTGTTCATAAAGCGATGGAGTTCTTTGCGAAAAAGAGCAAAGAGTACTCTAACGGTGATATTACTATTCGTATTTATCCAAATGGAACATTGGGTACTCAACGAGAAACAATGGAGCTGATTCGTTCTGGCGCTATTCCCCTGGTAAAAACCAATGCGGCAGAAATGGAAGCATTTGAAAATTCCTATAAATTATTTAGCCTGCCTTATTTGTTCCGCGATCGTGATCATTATTATCAGGTCATGCAGGGCGATATCGGGAGAAAAATCCTCGACTCAACGAAAAGCAAAGGTTATTTCGGGCTGACTTTTTATGATGGAGGCGCCCGCAGTTTCTATGGCAATAAACCAGTACTGAAACCAGACGATCTGAAAGGCATGAAAGTCCGTGTCCAGCCAAGCCCTGGCGCAGTTGAAATGATCAAAGTCATGGGCGGTAACCCGACGCCACTGGATTACGGCGAGTTGTATACAGCCTTACAGCAGGGTGTGGTCGATATGGCAGAAAACAGCGTGATGGCGCTGACCACCATGCGTCACGGTGAAGTGGCAAAATCCTTCAGCCTTGACGAACACACTATGGTTCCCGATGTGGTTCTGATGAGCAATGCTGCGTTTGATAAACTTAGCCCGGAAAATCAGGCAGTTATATTAAAAGCAGCTAAAGAATCAATGAGCTATATGAAAGACTTGTGGAGCGAGGAAGAGAAACAAGAATTTGCGAAACTGGATAAAATGGGCGTGAAAGTCTACCAGGTAGATAAAGCTCCGTTTATCGAGAAAGTACAGCCAATGTACGCAAACTTCGCTAAGGACAACCCAGCCCTTGCCCCAATGCTGGCTGATATTCAGGCAGCTAAGTAATTATCTTCGTAGGGCTGCTTATTGTGGCCCTTATCGATATCTGCAAGTGCTCGCTACAAAAGCAAAACGCCGACCAATGGTCGGCGTTTTTACGTCTCGTTGAATAACGAATTATTCAGCTACTACGTTTACGATCACTTTCGCGAATACTTCGCTGTGAACCTGGAAGCTCACTTCGTGTTCGCCAGTGGTACGCAGAACGCCGTTCGGCAGACGAACTTCGCTCTTAGCCACTTCAACGCCAGCTGCAGTTACAGCGTCAGCGATGTCGCGAGTACCGATGGAACCGAACAGTTTACCTTCGTCGCCAGCTTTAGACGCGATGGTAACAGTTTCCAGTGCATTGATTTTCTCAGCGCGAGCATTAGCAGCTGCCAGAACTTCAGCCAGTTTAGCTTCCAGTTCAGCGCGACGTGCTTCGAAGAATTCAATGTTTTTCTTGGTAGCTGGAACAGCTTTACCCTGCGGTACCAGGAAGTTACGAGCATAGCCCGCTTTAACGTTTACCTGATCACCCAGGCTACCCAGGTTTGCTACTTTATCAAGCAGAATAACTTGCATTACCTTATCCTCTCAAAGTCGTATTAATGGACCGTGACCGATTACTGATGGCGATCAGTGTACGGCAGCAGGGACAGGTAGCGAGCGCGTTTGATAGCGCGAGCCAGCTGACGCTGGTATTTTGCACGGGTACCGGTGATACGGCTTGGGACAATCTTACCGCTTTCGGTGATGTAGTTTTTCAGCGTAGCGATATCTTTATAGTCGATCTCTTGAACGCCTTCCGCGGTGAAACGGCAGAACTTGCGACGACGGAAATAACGTGCCATATGGCTAGTCTCCAGAATCTATCAATTCAATCTGCTCGGCATGCAAAACCATTTTGCTCAGTCCGTTCTTTGCCTTGTGGCATGAAATGAACCCCTGAACGGTTATGCGACTGCCGACCGTTATACTGTGAGTAATGGCCTGGTTTTCGTGTCCGCTAACAATAACGGGCATTTGACACCATGCCTGCCGGTGAAAGCCGGCTTCCTCCTGCACAGAACGATGCTCAAGCACGAACTGGCAGTGAGGAATTCCTGATGGACTGACCTTTCGAAGGGGAGTCCTGCACACGGTGCCGGACAACACCAGACGGTTGGTCATCAGAAATTACTCTTCAGAATCCCCAGCTTCAGCATCATCAGCGGTTTCGTTTGCGAAATCATCGCGACGCTCACGGCGCTCGTCTTTCGCTTTAACCATCGGAGATGCTTCGGTAACAGCGTGCTTGGTACGCATAACCATGCTGCGGATAACGGCATCGTTGAAGCGGAAGGTAGTTTCCAGCTCATCGATCACTTCCTGCGGAGCTTCAACGTTCATCAGAACGTAGTGTGCTTTGTGCAGTTTGTTGATCGGGTAAGCCAGCTGACGGCGGCCCCAGTCTTCCAGACGGTGGATCTTGCCTTCTGCACCAGTGATGGCAGCAGTGTAGCGCTCGATCATGCCCGGAACCTGTTCGCTCTGGTCAGGATGGACCATAAAAACGATTTCGTAATGACGCATCGAATTGCTCCTTACGGATTATTCAGCCTCCTGTCTGGGTCAGCCGAATCCCGGGGAGGCAAGGAACGTGTTAAAGGTCGGCTGAAAAATGACGCGTTATAGTACTTGTATGCCCCGCTAAACTCAAGGGCAGAGCCGAAATAAATCTCCCCTTTCGCAATTAACCTCTAAACCGCTGATTTGGAGTTCATCACACTTCATCATGGTGTTTTTTTGAACAACTGCATCAGAAATGGTCACCATCAACTTCTTTATCATTGATTAAAATTAAATCAGAAGATCATCACAGAGGAGAGCACACAAAGTCAGCCGTCGAGGAGGTATCTATGTTCAGTCGAGTTTTAGCCCTTCTGGCTGTGCTTTTGCTAAGTGCAAATACATGGGCAGCCATTGAAATCAATAACCACCAGGCCAGAAATATGGACGATATGCAAAGCTTAGGCGTGATTTATATCAATCATAATTTCGCCACTGAAAGTGAAGCACGTCAGGCATTAAATGAAGAAACAGATGCGCAGGGCGCAACGTACTACCACGTAATTCTGATGCGGGAACCGGGGAGTAACGGCAATATGCACGCCAGCGCGGATATTTATCGCTAGCACCAGGTATAACCAACGAAACATTGCCATAGTTTGCTTTGCCCCCTTCGCAGGGGGCTTTTTTTGAAAAACGGCTGCGGAATTAGACCAGTTATCTCCCGAAGAAGGAAATTTCCGCAGCGCGTGTTTTACTTCTGCCCGTAATAAGCGTTAGGACCATGCTTACGCATGAAGTGTTTATTCATCAGGAAGCTGTCGATGTGATTGAGTTGTGGATTAATACTGCGCGCAATCCACGCCATTTTCGCCACTTCTTCCATCACTACCGCGTTATGCACCGCGTCGTGGGCATCTTTCCCCCAGGCGAACGGTCCGTGCTGATACACCACAATTCCCGGCGTATGCAGCGGCTCGGCGTTGCCCAGCGTTTCGATAATCACTTTGCCAGTGTTCAGTTCATACTCACCCTGCACCTCTTCTTCGCTTAATCCACGCGTACACGGGATGTCGCCAAAGAAGTAGTCGGCATGCGTAGTGCCTAACGCCGGGATCGCCAGCCCCGCCTGCGCCCATGCGGTAGCATGAGTGGAGTGGGTATGGACAATGCCGCCAAGCGACGGATAACGACGGTAGAGTTCAAGATGCGTCGCGGTGTCGGAAGACGGACGATATTCCCCTTCCACCACCTTACCGCTCATATCGACCACCACCATATCGTCTGCTTTCATGGTTTCGTAGGCGACGCCGCTGGGCTTGATCACCACCAGCCCGCGTTCGCGGTCGATAGCGCTGACGTTGCCCCAGGTAAAGGTCACCAGCCCGTAGCGCGGCAGATCCATGTTGGCTTCAAATACCTGCTGTTTTAGCTTTTGCATTATGCCGCCTCCACCATGCCCGCTTTCGCCATGCGCGCTTTCACCCAATCACGCGCTTTCGCCACTTCTGCCGCCGGGTCTTCCGCCGTTTCGCTCCACATCTCAATCAGGTACGGCCCGCAATAGCCACTCTGTTTGAGCGTTTCGAAACAACGTTCGAAATCCACTACACCTTCGCCAAACGGCACGTTTTTGAAGACGCCAGGTTTGGTGTCTTTCACATGTACCGCGACGATATGCCCGATTCCGGCCTGCAACTCCATCTGCACATCGTTGTCCCACGCCGACAGGTTGCCGATATCCGGGTAGAGCTGGAACCACGGGTTGTTGAGATAGTGCGCGTAACCCAGCGCCTTGCTGATGGAGTTCATCAACGGATAATCCATGATCTCCATCGCCAGCGTCACCTGCGCGCGGCTCGCCATCTCAACGCTCTCTTTCAGGCCGTCACGGAAACGACGACGCGTTTCGTTATTGGCTTCCTGATAGTAAACGTCATAGCCCGCCAGCTGGATCACGCGAATGCCAACGTCCTGGGCGAACTGGATGGCTTTACGCATAATCTCCAGCCCCTGCGCCCGCACCGCGTCATCTTCGCTGCCCAACGGGAAACGACGATGGGCAGAAAGGCACATGGACGGCACACGCACGCCGGTTTCAACAATCGCATTCACCAGCGCCAGACGCTGCTCGCGGCTCCAGTCGAGGCGCGAGAGGCGATCGTCCGTTTCATCCACCGACATCTCGACAAAATCGAAGCCCAACGTTTTTGCCAGTCGCAGGCGTTCCAACCAGCACTCCCCGGCGGGGAGCGCTTTTTCATAGATGCCAAGCGGGATTTGTTTGGACAACATATCCGCTCCTTAGCCCCACAGTTCGGCGATGGAACGTTTGAACTGACGCGCGGCTTCAACCGGAGAAGCGGCATCACGGATGCTGCGACCGGCGATAAACACATGAATTGGAATGCCTTTGAACAGCGGCAGATCTTCCAGCGCCAGGCCACCGGTGACGGTGACTTTGAAGCCCATATCGGAAAGACGTTTGATCGCAGTGATATCGGCTTCACCCCATGCCACGCCAGCGGCCTGCGCGTCACGGCTGCGGTGATAAACCACCTGCTGAATACCTGCATCGCGCCACTGTTGCGCCTGTTCCCAGGTCCAGTAACCGGTCAGTTCGATCTGCACGTCGCCGTTAAACTCTTTTGCCACGTCCAGCGCACCTTTGGCGGTGTTGATATCCGCACAACAAATCACGGTCACCCAGTCAGCGTTGGCTTCGAAGCACATACGCGAAAGGATTTTGCCTGCATCGGCAATTTTGGCGTCAGCCAGTACGATTTTGTGCGGGTAGAGCGCTTTCAGATCGCGAACCGCACGCACGCCTTCGCCCACGCACAGAATGGTACCCACTTCGATAATGTCGACTTCTTCGGCAATCAGGCGAGTGGTTTCGTAGGCGCTATCCATAGTCTGGTTGTCCAGCGCGACTTGCAACATCGGTAATGACATGTTCAATTCCTTCTTAAGCTGCCGCGTTGGTGCGGTCAATGAGATCCAGTACTTCCTGCTCGGTACGGCAGGCGCGTAAACGGTCGAAATTCTCTTCATCTTCAAACAGGTTGACGATCTGCATGATGCCCACTTCCTGGTGAGTGTTGGCATCAACCGCCGCCATGGTGATGAGGATATCCACCGGGTCGTTATCTTCGTGGTTAAATTCCAGCGGCTTTTTCAGCGTTACCAGAGAGAAACCGGTTTTCTTAACGCCCTCTTCCGGACGCCCGTGCGGCATTGCCAGCCCCGGAGCGATAACGAAATAAGGACCAAACTGTTCAACGCCATCCAGAATCGCCTGGTAGTAACGCGGCTCTACCACATCTGCCGCTACCAGCAGGTCAACGCCGATTTTCACCGCTTCCTGCCAGGTATTTGCTTCGGCCTGCAGGCGGATGGATTTATTTTCAGCCAGCGAATCACGTAATTTCATGGCGCGTCCTTACTTCACGTCCTGCGGGAAATGCTCTTTGATCACTTCCAGCAGTTTCGGGCCAAAGTCGGCAGGAGAGAGCATGTTGCGCACACCAACCACGTATTTGTTGCCGGTCACGGTGATTTCGCCCGCAATGTGCGTAGAAGCGATGATGATATCCGCGCCGCTCAACTCGCTTTTGTATTCGCCAACCGCGCAGCTGTTTACCGTGTGGTCAATGTTTGATTGGGTTAAAAACTGGTCCACTTTCATCTTCATGATCATGGAACTGCCTTGTCCGTTGCCACACACAGCCAGAATACGTACGGTCATAATCAAAACTCCTTATTAAGCAGACTGTTCTGCCAGTTGTTTTTCTGCATCTTCTTCTGCGCGCAGTGCGCGGCCAGCGAAGAACATATAAGCCAGTGCAATTACAATGATGACGGCCATAAAGGCGATACCGATGGAGAAGAAGCCCTGCATCATCGGCGGTGCCAGAATCGACCAGTCCGCCATGCCCATCCAGGCGCTCATACCGGTGAGTTTCACCGCCCAGACGCAGCCAAAGATTTCAATCATCCCCATCACCAGACATATCTTCAGCGCCGCACGCCAGCCGCCGAAGTGGTTAGCGAACACGCCGATGGTGGCGTTGGAGAAGAACATCGGGATAAAGCCGGGAATAATCAGGATCGAGGAACCGCAGGCGACCAGGATGCCAACCGCAATCAGCTGACCGATGGTGCCCCACATAAAGCCCCAAACCACGGCGTTCGGCGCGAAGCTATAGATAGCCGCACAGTCAATCGCCAGAACCGCACCAGGGATCAGGCGCTGGGAGATACCGTTAAATGCTTCAGAGAGTTCCGCCACAAACATGCGCACGCCCTGAGTGATGATGAAGATCGCCACCGCGAAGGAGAAACCGGTTTGCAGGATGTACACCGTCCAGTTCACTTTGCCTGCCATCGCCTGCACGGTGTCGATACCGAAGGAGAGCAGAATGGCACCAAAGAAGATGGTCATCACAATCGCCGTGGAGACGATGTTGTCGTGGAAAATATTCAGCCAGCCTGGCAGTTTGAGGTCTTCAACGCTTTCCTCTTTTTTGCCGAGGAACGGCGCAACTTTATAGGCAATCCATGATGCAAACTGTTGCTGGTGACCGATGGAGAAACCGCAGCCGTCCGTCACTTCCTGAGTCGGCTTGTACATCATGTTGGAGGTAATGCCCCAGTAGAGCGAAACCAGAATCGCCGTGCAGATAATGGTTGTCCACATGGAGTAGCCGAAAATAAACAACGTAACGGCAATCAGCCCCGCCTGCTGGAACATGATATGACCAGTCAGCATGATGGTACGAATACCGGTAATGCGACGCAGCAGCACGTAACAGATGTTCAGCGCCAGCGCTAACAACACCGCGTAACCTACCCAGCTATAGGCATCGCCCATGCGGTCGATGGTTGCCATCATCGACGCGTAAGTATCGGAAATTGCGCCGTTAATGCCGTAGACTTCGGACATTTTCGCCACCACCGGTTTGAAGGTGCTGGTGAGGATGCCGGACCCTGCCTGCAACAACATGAAACCAATTATGGTTTTAATCGTGCCTTTAATAATAACGCTGACACTTTTGCGCAGTAGGATGTAGCCCAGACAGGTCACAATACCCAGCAACAACGGGGCATTGGTCATGACCTGGTTAAAAAACACGGTAAAGATGTTGTAGAGGATCTCCATAACGATCTCCTGAAGAAGAGGTAACCGGGTATTCCACACACCCGGAATGTTGTGCACTCACTCTAATTTTCAAAAGTAATCACAACAAGATTATTTATGATTAAATGTGACGCGACCCGCAAATAAT
>NZ_SJWV01000090.1:0-16117 GCF_004352695.1 Escherichia sp. KCJ4928 | reverse complement strand
TAATGAGCATTCTGAAAAAATATCGATGCATTTCGAGCGAAGATGGTGGGGATCCCTGAATGCGTTTTTCTCACCGACTGTTCTTACTTCTGATTCTCCTGCTGACGGGAGCACCAATACTCGCTCAGGAGCCTTCTGACGTTGCGAAAAACGTGCGTATGATGGTTTCCGGTATTGTCAGTTACACCCGCTGGCCTGCGCTATCAGGGCCACCAAAGTTATGTATCTTTTCATCTTCACGTTTTAGTACCGCCCTACAAGAGAATGCCGCGACATCTTTGCCTTATCTGCCTGTCATCATTCACACTCAACAAGAGGCGATGATTTCAGGCTGCAATGGTTTTTATTTTGGCAACGAGTCACCGACATTCCAGATGGAATTAACCGAACAATATCCGTCAAAGGCGTTATTATTAATTGCCGAACAAAATACCGAGTGCATTATTGGTAGCGCCTTTTGTCTGATCATCCACAATAATGACGTCAGATTTGCCGTAAACCTGGATGCCTTATCGCGTAGCGGTGTAAAGGTCAACCCGGATGTCTTAATGCTCGCACGGAAGAAAAATGATGGATAACGATAATTCTCTTAATAAGCGCCCCACGTTTAAAAGAGCATTACGCAACATCAGTATGACCAGCATATTTATCACTATGATGCTGATCTGGTTGCTGCTTTCCGTGACCTCGGTGCTGACCCTGAAACAGTACGCGCAAAAAAACCTGGCACTGACAGCAGCAACAATGACTTACAGTCTGGAAGCAGCTGTCGTTTTTGCCGATGGCCCTGCAGCAACTGAAACACTGGCAGCGCTGGGCCAGCAAGGGCAATTTTCAACTGCAGAAGTACGTGATAAGCAGCAAAATATTCTGGCGTCCTGGCATTACACCCGTAAGGATCCAGGCGATACTTTCAGCAATTTCATAAGCCACTGGCTCTTCCCCGCCCCCATCATTCAGCCGATTCGTCACAATGGTGAAACCATTGGCGAAGTACGCTTAACCGCTCGCGACAGTTCAATCAGCCATTTTATCTGGTTTTCGCTCGCCGTACTGACCGGTTGTATTCTGCTGGCATCAGGCATCGCAATTACCCTCACCCGCCATTTGCACAATGGCCTGGTAGAAGCGCTGAAAAATATCACCGATGTCGTACATGATGTGCGTTCCAACCGCAATTTTTCCCGACGAGTTTCGGAAGAACGTATCGCTGAGTTTCACCGCTTCGCTCTCGACTTCAACAGTCTGCTGGATGAAATGGAAGAGTGGCAGCTTCGTTTACAGGCCAAAAATGCGCAGCTTCTGCGTACCGCGCTACATGACCCATTAACCGGGCTGGCTAACCGCGCAGCGTTTCGTAGCGGCATCAATACGTTGATGAACAATTCCGATGCCCGAAAAACGTCGGCGTTACTATTTCTTGATGGCGATAATTTCAAATATATCAATGATACCTGGGGTCATGCGACGGGCGATAGAGTCTTGATTGAAATCGCAAAACGGTTAGCTGAATTTGGCGGGCTGCGACATAAAGCATACCGCCTGGGCGGCGATGAATTCGCTATGGTGCTCTATGATGTACAGTCGGAATCTGAAGTGCAGCAGATATGCTCAGCACTGACACAAATCTTTAATCTCCCGTTTGATCTTCATAATGGCCATCAGACCACCATGACATTAAGCATTGGTTACGCGATGACCATTGAGCACGCCTCTGCGGAAAAATTACAAGAGCTTGCCGATCACAATATGTATCAGGCCAAACACCAGCGTGCCGAAAAGCTGGTGAGATAACAAGGATATATCGATATGATAAAGCACCTGGTAGCACCCCTGATTTTCACCTCACTAATACTGACTGGCTGCCAGTCCCCTCAGGGAAAGTTTACTCCTGAGCAAGTCGCCGCTATGCAATCTTATGGATTTACTGAATCCGCCGGCGACTGGTCGCTGGGCTTATCAGATGCCATTCTGTTCGCAAAAAATGACTACAAATTGCTCCCGGAAAGCCAGCAACAGATCCAAACCATGGCAGCCAAATTGGCCTCGACAGGGCTAACACATGCCCGTATGGATGGACACACCGATAACTATGGTGAAGACAGTTACAACGAAGGCTTATCATTGAAACGGGCGAATGTCGTGGCCGATGCATGGGCTATGGGTGGACAAATTCCACGCAGCAATCTCACCACACAGGGTTTAGGAAAAAAATATCCCATAGCCAGTAACAAGACCGCCCAGGGCCGCGCCGAGAACCGCCGCGTCGCAGTGGTGATTACAACCCCTTAAAACACGAGCAAACAGACAAAAAAAGGGCCAGCCAATTGGCCAGCCCTTCTTAACAGGATGTCGCTTAAGCGAAATCTTAGTTAAGACGCTCTTTGATACGAGCAGCCTTACCAGTACGCTCACGCAGGTAGTACAGTTTAGCTTTACGAACAGCACCACGACGTTTGACAGAAATGCTGTCAACTACCGGAGAGTGAGTCTGGAAGACACGCTCAACGCCTTCGCCGTTGGAAATTTTACGAACAGTGAATGCAGAGTGCAGACCGCGGTTACGAATAGCGATAACCACGCCCTCGAATGCCTGCAGACGTTTTTTGGAACCTTCAACAACCCATACTTTCACTTCCACGGTATCACCCGGACGGAAGGAAGGTACGTCCTGCTTCATCTGCTCTTGTTCAAGTTGCTTAATAATGTTGCTCATAATTTAATCTCTTATCCTGGGTAAACTGATATCTCGGGGGCTTACGCCATCCCATCATGTTTATGTTGCTGTTGTGCGTGTTCCGTTTTGAACTCCGCCAGCAACCTTGCTTGCTCTTCAGTCAGAGCCAGGTTTTCCAGAAGTTCAGGTCTTCTAAGCCAGGTACGGCCCAGCGACTGTTTCAAACGCCAGCGACGTATCTCGGCATGGTTGCCCGACAGTAACACTGGCGGAACTTCCATCCCTTCTAACACCTCAGGCCGCGTATAGTGCGGGCAATCCAGCAATCCTTCAGCAAAGGAATCTTCCGTTGCCGAGGCTTCATGTCCCAGTACTCCCGGAATAAACCGGGAAACGGAGTCAATCAGCGTCATTGCTGGTAACTCACCACCACTGAGAACGTAATCGCCGATTGACCATTCTTCGTCAATTTCGGTTTGGATCACGCGCTCATCTATACCTTCGTAGCGACCGCACACCAGAATCAATTTTTGATTCGTTGCCAGTTCGCTGACGCCCGCTTGATCAAGCTTGCGTCCCTGTGGTGACAGATAAATCACCTTTGCGCCTTCACCCGCCGCGGCTTTTGCTGCATGAATGGCGTCCCGCAAGGGTTGCACCATCATTAACATCCCCGGTCCGCCGCCGTAAGGACGATCGTCCACGGTACGGTGCCGGTCATGCGTGAAGTCGCGAGGACTCCAACTCTGGATGCTCAGCAGGCCATTTTTAACTGCCCGGCCAGTTACCCCGTAATCGGTAATTGCGCGGAACATTTCAGGAAACAGGCTAATTATGCCAATCCACATAGCGCCGTCTTTTACCGTTTATCCGGTGGTTTAAAAACCAGGATCCCAATCTACTTCGATTGAACGAGTAGTGAGATCGACTTTCTTGATAACCTGCCCATCGAGGAACGGTACGAGACGTTCCTTGATACCAAACGCATCTTTCAGGTTTGCCTTAATGACGAGAACGTCATTAGATCCGGTTTCCATCATATCGACGACTTTACCGAGATCGTAGCCTTCAGTGGTTACTACCTGGCAGCCCATCAGGTCTTTCCAGTAGTAGTCCCCCTCTTCAAGCTGAGGCAGCTGCGATGAATCCACGACAATTTCACAATTCGTCAGCAGGTTCGCCGCATCACGATCGTCAACGCCTTTCAGCTTGATGATCATGTCCTGATTGTGGTGCTTCCAGCTTTCCAGTTGGACTTGCTGCCACTGACCCGCCTTCTGGATAAACCAGGGCTGATAGTCAAAAATGCTTTCGGCGTCTTCGGTGGAAGAAAACACTCTGAGCCACCCACGAATACCGTAAGACGAACCCATTTTCCCCAAAACGATGGGATCAACAGGTGCTTGCGCGGTGAGTTGTTTGCTCATCATGACCACCGTGACAGATTAAGCTGCTTTGTTTACTTCTTTGATCAGCGCAGCAACGCGATCAGAAATAGTTGCGCCCTGGCCAACCCAGTGAGCGATGCGATCCAGATCCAGGCGAGTGCCTTCTTCTTTTTCGCTAGCGATTGGGTTGAAGAAACCAACGCGCTCGATGAAGCGACCGTTGCGTGCATTACGGCTGTCAGCGACAACAACCTGGTAGAACGGACGCTTTTTAGCGCCGTGACGTGCTAAACGAATAGTTACCATAACATCCTCTTGTGTGAATAAAACAACCGGACCCCATCGAGGAACGGAGTCCGGTGTCATATTAAAAGCCCGAAAATTTTACTGATTTCTGGAGAAAATGCAATCAGCAGTTAATAACTCTGTCGCATAAGGTCATTTAGCGACCAGGAAATCCCGGCGGCATCATCCCCTTCATGCTTCTCATCATCTTCGCCATTCCGCCTTTCTTCATTTTCTTCATCATGCGCTGCATGTCGTCGAACTGCTTCAGAAGGCGGTTCACGTCCTGCACCTGCATACCGCAACCGGCAGCGATACGACGCTTACGCGAACCTTTGATGATTTCTGGCTTAGCGCGCTCTTTCATCGTCATCGAGTTGATGATGGCTTCCATACGCACCAGCACTTTATCGTCCATCTGCGACTTAACATTATCCGGGATCTGCCCCATGCCCGGCAGCTTGCCCATCAGGCTAGCCATGCCGCCCATATTTTTCATCTGGCGCAGTTGCTCAAGAAAATCGTTGAGATCGAAGCCGTCGCCTTTTTTCAGCTTGCTGGCTAATTTCTCTGCCTGCGCGCGGTCAACTTTGCTTTCGATATCTTCGATCAGCGACAGTACGTCGCCCATGCCGAGAATACGCGACGCGATGCGGTCCGGATGGAACGGCTCCAGCGCCTCAGTTTTCTCGCCAACACCGAGAAACTTGATCGGTTTGCCAGTGATGTGACGAATAGAGAGCGCCGCACCGCCGCGGGCATCGCCGTCCACTTTGGTCAACACTACGCCGGTAAGCGGTAACGCTTCATTGAATGCTTTTGCCGTATTGGCCGCATCCTGACCGGTCATGGCGTCAACCACAAACAGGGTTTCAACCGGGTTAATCGACGCATGGACTTGTTTGATCTCGTCCATCATCGCTTCGTCAACGTGCAGACGACCAGCGGTATCCACCAGCAGCACGTCGTAGAATTTCAGTTTGGCTTCTTTCAGCGCCGCGTTAACGATATCTACCGGCTTCTGACCAACATCAGAAGGGAAGAAATCAACGCCCACCTGCTCTGCCAGCGTCTCAAGCTGTTTGATTGCCGCCGGGCGATAAACGTCGGCAGAAACCACCAGCACTTTCTTCTTGTGCTTCTCGCGCAGGAACTTACCGAGTTTACCAACGCTGGTTGTTTTACCGGCACCTTGCAGGCCCGCCATCAGCACGACCGCAGGCGGTTGCGCCGCCAGGTTCAGGGTCTGGTTCTCTTCGCCCATCGCCGCAACCAGTTCGTTACGGACGATTTTGACGAACTCCTGCCCCGGCGTCAGGCTCTTATTAACTTCATGACCAACCGCTTTCTCTTTTACGCGATTGATAAACTCACGCACTACCGGCAGAGCGACGTCCGCCTCCAGCAGCGCCATGCGCACTTCGCGCAGCGTATCTTTTACGTTGTCTTCAGTGAGGCGTCCACGGCCACTGATATTGCGCAGCGTGCGCGACAAACGATCGGTTAAATTATCAAACATTGTCTCTCGCCTGGGGTGGAAACGGTTGGCCGCAATCGCGACACATCATCAGTATTTTGCCGCAGTATAACATGAAGGCGTCTTTGTTGTTATGCAACGGTTGGAGCAGCGTTCACCTGACGCTATACTGCTTCTCTTTCTTATTGCTCAAACTGTCGACATCACTATGCCCGTTTTTGCTCTGCTCGCGCTTGTCGCCTACTCCGTCAGTCTTGCGCTGATTGTTCCCGGTCTGCTGCAAAAAAACGGCGGCTGGCGGCGCATGGCTATTATTTCTGCGGTCATTGCGCTGGTCTGCCACGCAATCGCTCTGGAAGCCCGCATCCTGCCCGACGGTGATAGCGGACAAAACCTCAGCCTGCTGAACGTTGGTTCATTGGTCAGTTTGATGATCTGTACGGTAATGACCATTGTGGCTTCTCGCAATCGTGGCTGGTTGCTGCTACCCATTGTCTATGCCTTTGCGCTTATCAACCTGGCGCTGGCGACCTTCATGCCCAATGAATACATCACCCATCTGGAAGCAACGCCTGGGATGCTGGTGCACATTGGCTTATCGCTCTTTTCCTATGCCACGCTAATTATCGCCGCCCTGTACGCGCTGCAACTGGCGTGGATTGATTACCAACTGAAGAACAAGAAGCTGGCATTTAACCAGGAAATGCCGCCATTGATGAGTATCGAGCGTAAAATGTTCCACATCACGCAGATTGGCGTGGTGCTGCTAACGCTCACGCTTTGCACTGGCCTGTTCTACATGCACAACCTATTTAGCATGGAAAATATCGACAAGGCTGTGCTCTCTATCGTGGCGTGGTTTGTCTATATTGTGCTGCTGTGGGGACATTACCATGAAGGATGGCGTGGACGCCGCGTCGTCTGGTTTAACGTTGCGGGCGCGGTAATTCTGACACTGGCCTACTTCGGCAGCCGAATTGTCCAGCAGTTAATCAGCTAAACCCAGAAAAGGAGTTTCCCCTGGAACACATTTCTACTACTACGTTGATCATTATTCTGATCATCATGGTGGTCATTTCAGCCTATTTTTCCGGGTCCGAAACCGGAATGATGACCCTCAACCGCTATCGTCTGCGACATATGGCGAAACAGGGTAATCGCTCGGCCAAACGCGTCGAAAAATTGCTGCGTAAGCCAGACCGCCTGATAAGCCTGGTGTTAATCGGCAATAACCTGGTCAATATTCTTGCCTCCGCGCTCGGCACTATTGTTGGGATGCGTTTGTACGGCGATGCGGGCGTGGCAATTGCGACTGGAGTGCTGACTTTTGTCGTACTGGTATTTGCTGAGGTATTGCCGAAAACCATTGCCGCGCTGTACCCGGAAAAAGTCGCTTACCCGAGTAGTTTTCTGCTGGCTCCGCTGCAAATTTTGATGATGCCGCTGGTCTGGTTGCTGAATGCTATCACCCGTATGCTGATGCGCATGATGGGTATCAAAACCGATATCGTGGTTAGCGGCTCTTTGAGCAAAGAAGAGTTGCGCACTATCGTGCACGAATCACGCTCACAAATTTCCCGTCGCAATCAGGATATGCTGCTGTCGGTGCTCGATCTGGAAAAAATGACCGTTGATGACATCATGGTGCCGCGCAGTGAAATTATCGGTATTGATATCAACGATGACTGGAAATCGATTCTGCGCCAACTCTCCCACTCACCTCACGGGCGCATCGTGCTCTACCGTGATTCGCTGGACGACGCCATCAGTATGCTGCGAGTACGTGAAGCCTGGCGGTTGATGTCGGAGAAAAAAGAGTTCACCAAAGAAACCATGCTGCGCGCCGCGGACGAGATCTATTTTGTGCCGGAAGGTACGCCGCTCAGCACGCAGTTGGTAAAGTTTCAGCGCAACAAAAAGAAAGTCGGCCTGGTCGTCAACGAGTATGGCGACATTCAGGGGCTGGTGACGGTTGAAGATATTCTGGAAGAGATTGTCGGCGATTTCACTACGTCGATGTCGCCAACACTTGCCGAAGAGGTCACGCCGCAAAACGACGGTTCGGTGATTATCGATGGCACCGCCAACGTGCGGGAAATCAACAAAGCCTTTAACTGGCATCTACCGGAAGATGATGCCCGCACGGTTAATGGCGTCATTCTTGAGGCACTGGAAGAGATCCCTGTCGCAGGCACCCGCGTGCGTATTGGCGAGTACGATATAGATATTCTCGACGTACAGGACAATATGATTAAGCAGGTAAAAGTTTTTCCTGTGAAACCGCTGCGCGAGAGTGTGGCGGAGTAACGCAATGGCGAACTCCGGTTCGCCTTTTTTTTATCGCCGTCTTTTAGGATTCCATCAATTCCTGTCATTTACTTAGCAATGTAATAATGTCTTTTCAAGCATTCGGAAAGGATATTGATGTTATGTCAGAAGATTATGTAATTGAATGGGATAAGGATTTTGCAGACGATCTCAACGTCGTCGCCAGCGTTTTTTTACAGCACACCCCAACCTTATGGCCCACTATTTTCTCTCAACTTTCGACGCAACCTGAAATCTTTGAAGACGAAGATGAAGACGAATATGGATTGCAGGACGTTCTCGATTGCAGTGGTGGCGATCTCGGGAATCGTGACCTGGCGCAGGCATTTTTACAGGTTCTACGCGGTGAAGGATTAATTCAACTCGTTGACTGGAAAGGTGAAGATGAAGAAGGTGAGCTGGCTAATTTTGCTGCAGATCGCTTTTATGAGCTCACAAAAAACCTGATAGCTTCTGAGGAATTAAGGAGTCTTCTTGTCGAAATAACCCAAGAGGATGAAATCTCCGATGTCTGTGAAGCCGGAGACCGCTACCTTGACGAAATCTTTGAACGCATCCAAACCGAACTCAATAAAAGGGGCTTTCAGATTTTTGATCTGAATGAAGGATCTGACACCTATAACGTGGTCGTTCTGCCAATGAACGAATATAAAAAAATAGATGATTTCAACACGCCGTGGCTGGAAGTACAGGATTTTTTAAGCTAAAAAAATGGCCGACTTCGCGTCGGCCATCAGATATTTACTTCGCCTTCGCTACAGTAACCATCGCCGCACGAATCGTACGACCATTCAGCGTATAACCCTTCTGCATAATGCCGAGTACGTTACCTGGCGCAACGTCATCAGATTCCACCATTGCGATAGCCTGATGCACATTCGGGTCCAGCGGCACGTTAGTTTCGGCGATCACTTCAACACCAAACTTACGCACAACATCCAGCATCGACTTCAGCGTCAGCTCAATGCCTTCAACCATCGCAGACATATCCGGGTTAGCTTTATCAGCCACTTCCAGCGCACGATCCAGGCTATCAATCACCGGCAGCAATTCGTTGATGAATTTCTCCAGCGCGAATTTGTGGGCTTTTTCAATATCCAGTTCAGTACGACGACGCAGGTTTTCCATTTCGGCTTTTACACGCAAAATGCCGTCACGTTCACGGGTCTGGGCTTCAGCCAGCTGAGCTTCGAGATTCGCAATTTTTTCATCGCGCGGATCCACCTGCTCAGCAGAAGCTTCTGGCTCAACTGCCTCAATCTCTTCGTGCTGATCCATGATAATTTCTTCCGGGGCTTGCCCCTCAGGCGTTTTCTGTTCTTTACTACTCATGAATTTCTCCGCGTTTTTTTCGCATTCACCTCGCTAACTTCGCTTATTATGGGGATCAGTTTCAGGGTTTCAAGGGAAGCACTCACATTGTCATCAATCTTCGCAACAAGGACCTCGGAAAAATGAATAATCATTTCAAGTGTATTGGCATTGTGGGACACCCACGGCACCCTACTGCACTGACAACACATGAAATGCTCTACCGCTGGCTGTGCACAAAAGGTTACGAGGTCATCGTTGAGCAACAAATCGCTCACGAACTGCAACTGAAGAATGTGAAAACTGGCACGCTCGCGGAGATTGGGCAACTAGCTGATCTCGCGGTAGTCGTTGGTGGCGACGGTAATATGCTGGGCGCGGCGCGCACACTCGCCCGTTACGATATTAAAGTTATTGGAATCAACCGTGGCAACCTGGGTTTCTTGACTGACCTTGACCCCGATAACGCCCAGCAACAGTTAGCCGATGTGCTGGAAGGCCACTACATCAGCGAGAAACGTTTTTTGCTGGAAGCGCAAGTCTGTCAGCAAGATTGCCAGAAACGCATCAGCACCGCGATAAATGAAGTGGTGCTTCATCCAGGCAAAGTGGCGCATATGATTGAGTTCGAAGTGTATATCGACGAGATCTTTGCGTTTTCTCAGCGATCTGATGGACTAATTATTTCGACGCCAACAGGCTCCACCGCCTATTCCCTCTCTGCAGGCGGTCCTATTCTGACCCCCTCTCTGGATGCGATTACCCTGGTGCCCATGTTCCCGCATACGTTGTCAGCACGACCACTGGTCATAAACAGCAGCAGCACGATCCGTCTGCGTTTTTCGCATCGCCGTAACGACCTGGAAATCAGTTGCGACAGCCAGATAGCACTGCCGATTCAGGAAGGTGAAGATGTCCTGATTCGTCGCTGTGATTACCATCTGAATCTGATTCATCCGAAAGATTACAGTTATTTCAACACATTAAGCACCAAGCTCGGCTGGTCAAAAAAATTATTCTAATTTTACGCCAGCCTCTTTACTGTATATAAAACCAGTTTATACTGTACACAATAACAGTAATGGTTTTTCATACAGGAAAACGACTATGTTGGCACAACTGACCATCAGCAACTTTGCTATCGTTCGTGAGCTTGAGATTGATTTTCATAGCGGCATGACCGTAATAACTGGCGAGACCGGCGCGGGTAAATCTATTGCAATAGATGCCCTCGCTCTTTGTCTCGGTGGTCGCGCTGAAGCCGACATGGTGCGTACCGGCGCTGCTCGCGCTGACCTGTGCGCCCGTTTTTCTCTGAAAGATACGCCAGCGGCTCTGCGCTGGCTGGAAGAAAACCAGCTTGAAGACGGGCATGAATGTTTGCTTCGTCGCGTGCTCAGCAGCGATGGTCGCTCCCGTGGTTTCATCAACGGTACAGCTGTTCCTCTGTCACAACTGCGCGAACTGGGTCAGTTGCTGATTCAGATCCATGGTCAGCACGCTCATCAGTTACTCACCAAACCCGAGCACCAAAAGTTCCTGCTTGATGGCTATGCCAATGAAACCTCTCTACTCCAGGAAATGACAGCACGTTATCAGTTGTGGCATCAAAGCTGCCGTGACCTCGCGCATCATCAACAGTTAAGTCAGGAACGCGCTGCCCGTGCGGAACTGCTGCAATACCAATTAAAAGAACTTAACGAATTTAATCCGCAGCCCGGAGAGTTTGAACAAATCGACGAAGAGTACAAACGTCTGGCGAACAGCGGTCAATTGCTGACCACCAGCCAGAATGCATTGGCATTAATGGCCGACGGTGAAGACGCAAACCTGCAAAGTCAGCTTTACACGGCTAAACAACTGGTGAGCGAATTGATTGGCATGGACAGCAAACTGTCCGGCGTACTTGATATGCTGGAAGAAGCTACCATCCAGATTGCTGAAGCCAGCGATGAACTGCGCCACTACTGCGATCGTCTGGATCTCGATCCCAACCGACTATTTGAACTTGAACAGCGCATCTCAAAACAGATTTCGCTGGCACGTAAACATCACGTCAGCCCTGAGGCATTGCCACAGTATTACCAGTCGCTACTGGAAGAACAGCAGCAACTGGACGATCAGGCCGACTCACAAGAAACGCTTGCGCTGGCGGTAACGAAACATCATCAGCAGGCACTGGAAATCGCGCGCGCATTACACCAACAACGCCAGCAATATGCAGAAGAACTTGCACAGCTGATCACCGACAGTATGCATGCGCTCTCAATGCCGCATGGGCAGTTTACGATCGATGTTAAATTTGACGAGCATCACCTGGGCGCTGACGGTGCCGATCGTATTGAGTTTCGGGTAACCACCAACCCAGGTCAGCCAATGCAGCCTATTGCCAAAGTCGCATCCGGTGGTGAATTGTCCCGCATCGCACTGGCAATCCAGGTCATCACGGCGCGTAAAATGGAAACCCCGGCACTGATTTTTGATGAAGTGGATGTAGGGATTAGCGGTCCAACAGCGGCAGTTGTCGGCAAACTGCTGCGTCAACTCGGCGAATCAACTCAGGTGATGTGTGTTACCCACCTGCCACAAGTCGCGGGATGTGGTCATCAACACTATTTTGTCAGCAAAGAAACCGATGGTGCGATGACAGAAACGCATATGCAATCCCTGAATAAAAAAGCGCGGTTACAAGAGCTGGCGCGCCTGCTTGGTGGCAGTGAAGTCACACGTAATACACTGGCGAATGCGAAAGAACTGCTTGCAGCGTAAACTTTTTTCCTGCTTCACGGTCAGAGTAAACAGCAAAACGCCGTAAGACCGGAAAGCAAAAGGTTTTAAAGTGATGAAAGGTCTATTATCATCGGCATATTACAGATGAGCCACGTACTGCTCGGGCCCGAAAAGGAATCAAATCACTATGCGCTGTAAAACGCTGACTGCTGCAGCAGCAGTACTATTGATGTTGACCGCAGGCTGTTCCACTCTGGAGCGAGTGGTTTACCGTCCTGACATCAACCAGGGGAACTATCTGACCGCTAACGACGTATCCAAAATACGTGTTGGCATGACGCAACAACAAGTTGCGTACGCATTGGGTACACCGCTGATGTCCGATCCATTTGGTACGAATACCTGGTTCTATGTCTTCCGCCAGCAACCAGGTCATGAAGGTGTAACGCAGCAAACGCTGACGCTGACCTTTAACAGTAGCGGTGTGTTGACCAATATTGATAACAAACCTGCGCTGAGTGGTAACTAATAATAAAGTTGCTCTCAAAGACGTTAAAAAAGGTGCTCAATGAGCACCTTTTTTCTGTCTGTTATTTATTCGCTGATTTTTCTGCTCGTTGCCTGCGAAGCTCTTTCGGATCGGCAATGAGAGGGCGATAAATCTCCACCCGATCGCCATCATGCACACTATCGCTTAGTTTTGCCGGACGGCTGTAAATGCCGACTTTGTTTTTAGTTAAATCGATATCGGTACGCAATTCCAGCAAGCCACTGGCGCGAATAGCTTCTTCAACCGTCGCGCCCTCCTGCAGCGTCACGCGCTGCAGGTACTGCTTCTCAGGTAGCGCATAAGCCACCTCAACGGCAATTTTACCTGGCACTGTAAACCTCTTTCGCACGAACCGTAAAAGCCTGGACCATATTAGACGCCAGCTCTTTAAACACGCGACCAAAGGCGAGTTCAATCAACTTATTGGTAAACTCAAAGTCGAGATGAAACTCGATACGACACGCCTCCTGGCTCAGCGGCGTAAACTTCCATCCACCAATCAATTTCTTGAACGGCCCATCCACCAGATTCATAAGAATACTTTGGTTACTGGTCAACTGGTTGCGGGTAGTAAACGTTTTGCTGATCCCAGCCTTAGAGACATCTACCGCCGCAGTCATCTGCCCAGGAGTGGACTCCAGAATCCGACTTCCGGTACAACCCGGCAAAAACTGAGGATAAGACTGAACGTCATTCACTAACTGATACATTTGCTCCGCGCTGTAGGGTACCAGTGCGGTCCGGCTAATCTGAGGCATAACAATTTCCATCAACAAAAATCCAACAAATAATATCATTTATCCTGCTGTAAAAAAAACGCTATCCCGGCGCTGGGTAACATCGGGTTCATGCTAAGATAGAGCCTTGTCCCCCGCAGGATTGATATGGGGTGTTTTCGATTTCAGATTACCGATGATTCACGACGCTTATGACGAAGAAAAAAGCACATAAACCTGGTTCAGCGACCATCGCGCTTAACAAGCGCGCCCGTCACGAATACTTTATCGAAGAAGAGTTCGAAGCGGGACTTGCCCTGCAAGGCTGGGAGGTTAAATCCCTGCGCGCAGGAAAAGCCAATATCAGCGACAGCTACGTCCTTCTGCGTGACGGAGAGGCATTTCTGTTTGGCGCTAACATCACGCCAATGGCCGTGGCCTCCACGCATGTGGTGTGCGATCCTACCCGTACCCGCAAGTTACTTCTCAACCAGCGCGAACTGGACTCATTGTACGGTCGCGTCAATCGAGAAGGCTATACCGTAGTGGCGCTCTCCCTGTACTGGAAAAATGCCTGGTGCAAAGTGAAAATCGGCGTCGCCAAAGGTAAAAAACAGCACGATAAACGTTCAGATATCAAAGAACGCGAATGGCAGGTGGATAAAGCACGTATCATGAAAAACGCCCACCGTTAAACCTGCACTCCAATTATTGACCAGTTCCTCACCGCGCCTCCCTCTCCGGCGGCGCGAATGAACATCTTATTGGCTATCACATCCGACACAAATGTTGCCATCCCATTGCTTAATCGAATAAAAATCAGGCTACATGGGTGCTAAATCTTTAACGATAACGCCATTGAGGCTGGTCATGGCGCTCATAAATCTGGTATACTTACCTTTACACATTGGGGCTGATTCTGGATTCGACGGGATTTGCGAAACCCAAGGTGCATGCCGAGGGGCGGTTGGCCTCGTAAAAAGCCGCAAAAAATAGTCGCAAACGACGAAAACTACGCTTTAGCAGCTTAATAACCTGCTTAGAGCCCTCTCTCCCTAGCCTCCGCTCTTAGGACGGGGATCAAGAGAGGTCAAACCCAAAAGAGATCGCGTGGAAGCCCTGCCTGGGGTTGAAGCGTTAAAACTTAATCAGGCTAGTTTGTTAGTGGCGTGTCCGTCCGCAGCTGGCAAGCGAATGTAAAGACTGACTAAGCATGTAGTACCGAGGATGTAGGAATTTCGGACGCGGGTTCAACTCCCGCCAGCTCCACCAAATATTGATGTACTGAAGTTCAGTAAAGTCTACTAAGCCCGCACAGCACAAGCTCTGCGGGCTTTTTTACGTCTATTGTAGTCTAGTGAGAATTGCTGAGAACTACGAGTTATGGCACCCTGAATGGGACCCACGAAGATGGGTCCTAAAATCGAGGGTCCCAAACATGGCCAAAATCGCTAAGAAGCTCACTGACACTGAAATCAAAAGCACCAAACCTGCCGAAAAAGAGGTTAACCTTTTTGACGGCGATGGTTTGCTGTTGCGAATCGCTCCCCTGGCGAAGGGAGGGAAGAAAAATTGGTATTTCAGATATGCAGTGCCTGTGACCAAAAAGCGAACTAAGGTGAGCTTAGGAACCTATCCTCACCTTACACTTGCGAAGGCACGAGCTTTACGTGATGAATACTTGTCGTTGCTTACAAATGGTATAGACCCCCAAGTTCATAACAACCAAAAAGCCAATGCACTGAAAGATGCCACGGAACATACATTTCAAGCAGTAGCCAAGAAGTGGCTTGATGAGAAAGTCAAAACGTCAGGCATCTCCCAAGATCATGCTAACGACATCTGGCGAAGCCTAGAGAGAAATATCTTTTCCACATTGGGTGATACCCCAATTAAGGAGATTCGCCCTAAAATGCTTAAACAGCATTTAGAACCCATAGAAAAACGAGGTGTCCTTGAAACACTTCGCCGCATCATATCCCGCCTGAATGAAATTTTCCGCTATGCAGCAACAGAAGAACTCATAGAATTCAACCCGGCAGACAACCTGGGGCAACGGTTCAGCAAGCCAAAAAAACAGAATATGCCAGCATTACCCCCTTCCGAACTCCCTCGCTTCTTGGTTGCTCTAAACAATGCTTCTATCCGTTTGGAAACAAGGCTACTGATTGAGTGGCAACTTCTCACATGGGTTCGCCCAGGTGAAGCTGTTCGCACAAGATGGTCAGATATTGATATTGAAACTGGCATGTGGAACATCCCGGCGGAGTTTATGAAAATGAAGAAGCCTCACAAAGTTCCACTGAGCAAAGAAGCTTTGCGAGTTTTGGATTTAATGAAAGTCATCAGCGGGCATAGAGAGTGGGTGTTCCCCAGTATCAAAGCTCCACTCAATCACATGCATGAACAAACAGCTAATGCGGCCATAATCCGTATGGGTTTCGGAGGTGAGCTTGTAGCTCACGGTATGCGATCCATTGCTAGAACGGCTGCTGAGGAGTCTGGCAAGTTTAGGACTGATGTCTTAGAAGCCGCCCTTGCCCACTCGAAGAAAGATGAAATAATTGCAGCCTACAATCGTGCAGAGTATCTCACTGAACGGGTGGTTCTCATGCAATGGTGGAGTGACTATGTTTCGTCTCAAAAATGCAAAGT
>NZ_SJWV01000908.1:0-200 GCF_004352695.1 Escherichia sp. KCJ4928 | reverse complement strand
GCCATCCTGCCGGTTACAGAACTGGGCGCACTGATTAACCGTAATAACAGGCTGATGCACCTGTCCTTCAGCACCCCTTTTCGTGAAATAACCGAAACACTGCTTGTTGATACCGTTGATACTGAACCTCCCGGACATCACATCGGCAGAATGCTCTCCGCGATTGACAGCTGTCTGAGCGCGGCATATGCAGAACTTCC
>NZ_SJWV01000907.1:0-201 GCF_004352695.1 Escherichia sp. KCJ4928 | reverse complement strand
GAATGCTACAGCAAAACGACCGGTCGCCGCTGCGGCAGCCCTGACAGTCTCAGCAGGCTGATTCTGAGCAGCATTCAGCCCATAGAATGAGATAACCCCTATGAATGATGGCAGACAGACGCCTCCGCCCCCCGAGGCATGGAAAATCCGGTTTCTGGCGAACGGTACACCCGGCACATGGTTTTACACCGATGACGCAGC
>NZ_SJWV01000906.1:0-202 GCF_004352695.1 Escherichia sp. KCJ4928 | reverse complement strand
AGATTTTCGTCATCTTCATCAAGCCAGCAGGGGTAATCGCTTTCCTTCACGACCAGACGAAAGCGGCGCGTCTGGCGGGTCAGCAACGTCTGACCGGTGGTGGTCAGCGCCGCCCGGATACGCCGCGCATCGTCTGCCACCTGGTAACAGATGCTTCGTACTGCATTGCGCACCGCATCAAGAACTGCCCTGATTTCTTCCT
>NZ_SJWV01000905.1:0-202 GCF_004352695.1 Escherichia sp. KCJ4928 | reverse complement strand
TACCCTCTTTAACGCATTCAGAAGGCTGAACTATGGCACTGACTGACGCAAAAATCCGGGCTGCAAAGCCCACTGACAAGGCTTATAAACTCACTGACGGGGCTGGCATGTTCCTGCTGGTTCATCCTAATGGTTCCCGTTACTGGCGTCTCCGTTATCGTATTCTGGGTAAGGAGAAGACTCTGGCACTTGGTGTGTATCC
>NZ_SJWV01000904.1:0-205 GCF_004352695.1 Escherichia sp. KCJ4928 | reverse complement strand
TACTGGGCCCAGGGAAGCACAACGGAAATGCGCCCCAAAAACATTGCCTTTAACTACATCGTCAAAGCAAGCTGATGCATTTAAGGCGTATTAACTTTTAACTTACAGCAACGTATTTTGACCCAGACCATGCTTCCCGAATACCCCGGTTTACCTCTGTACGCTCTGAATCCTGCCGCACCATAGCCTGCTTTGCCGTCACAGA
>NZ_SJWV01000903.1:0-207 GCF_004352695.1 Escherichia sp. KCJ4928 | reverse complement strand
ACCATTAAATCAACAAAAATTTTTACCTCATATTGATTTGACTGCTATTTTTGCTATTAATAGCCAGAATTGCAGTGCTTTTATATCTGTGTGTAGTGAGGTTACTATGTCATTCGGTCAGCCTTGTGATGAGTTTCCCCTGAGTTCGCTGCCTCCACTCATTCGTGATGCCGTTATTGAAGCTCAGCAAATTACGCAGGCTCCCCT
>NZ_SJWV01000902.1:0-208 GCF_004352695.1 Escherichia sp. KCJ4928 | reverse complement strand
ACTCCCTATAATGCGCCACCACTGACACGGAACAACGGCAAACACGCCGCCGGGTCAGCGGGGTTCTCCTGAGAACTCCGACAGAGAAAGCAAAAATAAATGCTTGACTCTGTAGCGGGAAAGCGTATTATGCACACCCCGCGCCGCTGAGAAAAAGCGAAGCGGCACTGCTCTTTAACAATTTATCAGACAATCTGTGTGGGCACTC
>NZ_SJWV01000901.1:0-208 GCF_004352695.1 Escherichia sp. KCJ4928 | reverse complement strand
AGTCCCCGGGATGCCTTCTCAGACAATATGCCCTCTTTACCTGATTCAGTTCCGAAGCTGATTGTGGCCTGTTTATCAGACATAATATCACCAACAACAGATGCCTGGTCTCTGGCTTTCAGTACTGATGAATCAGACATCAGGTTAAATCCGCCATCAGCCATATTGATGGTCGGTAAAAAAGCAGCATCATCTGAATTNACTGGTG
>NZ_SJWV01000900.1:0-212 GCF_004352695.1 Escherichia sp. KCJ4928 | reverse complement strand
GCCCGTGACGCAAAGCGCCGTCAGCGACGGGTACAGTATCCGCCCTTTGACCAGCTTCCAGAGCAGCTCTTCCTGCCGCCGGGCCAGTTCGTTCTCTGTGGCGCTGAACTGCGCGTTCACGGCACTGTTCAGCGTCTCCAGTTGTTCTTTCACCGCTGCTGTGTGTGCGCTGATAGCGTCTCTGATTTTCTGCCCGTTTAAGTTCAGTTCCC
>NZ_SJWV01000008.1:0-56691 GCF_004352695.1 Escherichia sp. KCJ4928 | reverse complement strand
ATCATATTCTTCAGGATTATTTCTCTGCATTCCAATAAGGGAAAGGGAGTTAAGTGTGACAGTGGAGTTAAGTATGCCAGAGGTACAAACAGATCATTCAGAGACGGCGGAGTTAAGCAAGCCACAGCTACGCATGGTCGATCTCAACTTATTAACCGTTTTCGATGCCGTGATGCAGGAGCAAAACATTACCCGTGCCGCTCATGTTCTGGGTATGTCGCAACCTGCGGTCAGTAACGCTGTTGCACGCCTGAAGGTGATGTTTAATGACGAGCTTTTTGTTCGTTATGGCCGTGGTATTCAACCGACTGCTCGCGCATTTCAACTTTTTGGCTCAGTTCGTCAGGCATTGCAACTAGTACAAAATGAATTGCCTGGTTCAGGTTTTGAACCCGCGAGCAGTGAACGTGTATTTCATCTTTGTGTTTGCAGCCCGTTAGACAGCATTCTGACCTCGCAGATTTATAATCACATTGAGCAGATTGCGCCAAATATACATGTTATGTTCAAGTCTTCATTAAATCAGAACACTGAACATCAGCTGCGTTATCAGGAAACGGAGTTTGTGATTAGTTATGAAGACTTCCATCGTCCTGAATTTACCAGCGTGCCATTATTTAAAGATGAAATGGTGCTGGTAGCCAGCAAAAATCATCCAACAATTAAGGGCCCGTTACTGAAACATGATGTTTATAACGAACAACATGCGGCGGTTTCGCTCGATCGTTTCGCGTCATTTAGTCAACCTTGGTATGACACGGTAGATAAGCAAGCCAGTATCGCGTATCAGGGCATGGCAATGATGAGCGTACTTAGCGTGGTGTCGCAAACGCATTTGATCGCTATTGCGCCGCGTTGGCTGGCTGAAGAGTTCGCTGAATCCTTAGAATTACAGGTATTACCGCTGCCGTTAAAACAAAATAGCAGAACCTGTTATCTCTCCTGGCATGAAGCTGCCGGGCGCGATAAAGGCCATCAGTGGATGGAAGAGCAATTAGTCTCAATTTGCAAACGCTAACTGAATGCAGAATAGGTCAGACATGAATGTCTGGTTTATTCTGTATTTTTTATTGAATGTAGAATTTTATTCTGAATGTGTGGGCTCTCTATTTTAGGATTAATTAAAAAAATAGAGAAATTGCTGTAAGTTGTGGGATTCAGCCGATTTATTATCAATTTAATCCTTCGTAATGGAGGATTTTATCGTTTCTTTTCACCTTTCCTCCTGTTTATTCTTATTACCCTGCGTTTATGTCTCTGGCTGCCAATTGCTTAAGCAAGATCGGACGGTTAATGTGTTTTACACATTTTTTCCGTCAAACAGTGAGGCAGGCCATGGAGATGTTGTCTGGAGCCGAGATGGTCGTCCGATCGCTTATCGATCAGGGCGTTAAACAAGTATTCGGTTATCCCGGAGGCGCAGTCCTTGATATTTACGATGCATTGCATACCGTGGGTGGTATCGATCATGTTTTAGTTCGTCATGAGCAGGCGGCAGTGCATATGGCCGATGGTCTGGCGCGCGCGACCGGGGAAGTCGGCGTCGTGCTGGTAACGTCGGGTCCAGGGGCGACCAATGCGATTACCGGCATCGCCACCGCTTATATGGATTCCATTCCATTAGTTGTCCTTTCCGGGCAGGTAGCGACCTCGTTGATAGGTTACGATGCCTTTCAGGAGTGCGACATGGTGGGGATTTCGCGACCGGTGGTTAAACACAGTTTTCTGGTTAAGCAAACGGAAGACATTCCGCAGGTGCTGAAAAAGGCTTTCTGGCTGGCGGCAAGTGGTCGCCCAGGACCAGTGGTCGTTGATTTACCGAAAGATATTCTTAATCCGGCGAACAAATTACCCTATGTCTGGCCTGAGTCGGTCAGTATGCGTTCTTACAATCCCACTACTACCGGACATAAAGGGCAAATTAAGCGCGCTCTGCAAACGCTGGTAGCGGCAAAAAAACCGGTTGTCTACGTAGGCGGTGGGGCAATCATGGCGGGCTGCCATCAGCAGTTGAAAGAAACGGTGGAGGCGTTGAATCTGCCCGTTGTATCCTCATTGATGGGGCTGGGGGCGTTTCCGGCAACGCATCGTCAGGCACTGGGCATGCTGGGAATGCACGGTACCTACGAAGCCAATATGACGATGCATAACGCGGATGTGATTTTCGCCGTCGGGGTACGATTTGATGACCGAACGACGAACAATCTGGCAAAGTACTGCCCAAATGCCACTGTTCTGCATATCGATATTGATCCTACTTCCATTTCTAAAACCGTGACTGCGGATATCCCGATTGTGGGGGATGCTCGCCAGGTCCTCGAACAAATGCTTGAACTCTTGTCGCAAGAATCCGCCCATCAACCACTGGATGAGATCCGCGACTGGTGGCAGCAAATTGAACAGTGGCGCGCTCGTCAGTGCCTGAAATATGACACTCACAGTGAAAAGATTAAACCGCAGGCGGTGATCGAGACTCTTTGGCGGTTGACGAAGGGAGACGCTTACGTGACGTCCGATGTCGGGCAGCACCAGATGTTTGCTGCACTTTATTATCCATTCGACAAACCGCGTCGCTGGATCAATTCCGGTGGCCTCGGCACGATGGGTTTTGGTTTACCTGCGGCACTGGGCGTCAAAATGGCGTTGCCAGAAGAAACCGTGGTTTGCGTCACTGGCGACGGCAGTATTCAGATGAACATCCAGGAACTGTCTACCGCGTTGCAATACGAGTTGCCGGTACTGGTGGTGAATCTCAATAACCGCTGTCTGGGGATGGTGAAACAGTGGCAGGACATGATCTATTCCGGCCGTCATTCACAATCTTATATGCAATCACTACCCGATTTCGTCCGTCTGGCGGAAGCCTATGGTCACGTCGGGATCCAGATCTCTCATCCGCATGAGCTGGAAAGCAAACTTAGCGAGGCGCTGGAACAGGTGCGCAATAATCGCCTGGTGTTTGTTGATGTTACCGTCGATGGCAGTGAGCACGTCTACCCGATGCAGATTCGCGGGGGCGGAATGGATGAAATGTGGTTAAGCAAAACGGAGAGAACCTGATTATGCGCCGGATATTATCAGTCTTACTCGAAAATGAATCAGGCGCGTTATCCCGCGTGATTGGCCTTTTTTCCCAGCGTGGCTACAACATTGAAAGCCTGACCGTTGCGCCAACCGACGATCCGACATTATCGCGTATGACCATCCAGACCGTGGGCGATGAAAAAGTGCTTGAGCAGATCGAAAAGCAATTACACAAGCTGGTCGATGTCTTGCGCGTGAGTGAGTTGGGGCAGGGCGCGCATGTTGAGCGGGAAATCATGCTGGTGAAAATTCAGGCCAGCGGTTACGGGCGTGACGAAGTGAAACGTAATACGGAAATATTCCGTGGGCAAATTATCGATGTCACCCCCTCGCTTTATACCGTTCAATTAGCAGGCACCAGCGATAAGCTTGATGCATTTTTAGCATCGATTCGCGATGTGGCGAAAATTGTGGAAGTTGCTCGCTCTGGTGTGGTCGGACTTTCGCGCGGCGATAAAATAATGCGTTGAGAATGATCTCAGTGCGCAATTTGCAGCCCAACATGTCACGTTGGGCTTTTTTTGCGAAATCAGTGGGAACCTGGAATAAAAGCAGTTGCCGCAGTTAATTTTCTGCGCTTAGATGTTAATGAATTTAACCCATACCAGTACAATGGCTATGGTTTTTACATTTTACGCAAGGGGCAATTGTGAAACTGGATGAAATCGCTCGGCTGGCGGGAGTGTCGCGGACCACTGCAAGCTATGTTATTAACGGCAAAGCGAAGCAATACCGTGTGAGCGACAAAACCGTTGAAAAAGTCATGGCTGTGGTGCGTGAGCACAATTACCACCCGAACGCCGTGGCAGCTGGGCTTCGTGCTGGACGCACACGTTCTATTGGTCTTGTGATCCCCGATCTGGAGAACACCAGCTATACCCGCATCGCTAACTATCTTGAACGCCAGGCGCGGCAACGGGGTTATCAACTGCTAATTGCCTGCTCAGAAGATCAGCCAGACAACGAAATGCGCTGTATTGAGCACCTTTTACAGCGTCAGGTCGATGCCATTATTGTTTCGACGTCGTTGCCTCCTGAGCATCCTTTTTATCAACGCTGGGCTAACGACCCGTTCCCGATTGTCGCGCTGGACCGCGCCCTCGATCGTGAACACTTCACCAGCGTGGTTGGTGCCGATCAGGATGATGCCGAAATGCTGGCGGAAGAGTTACGTAAGTTTCCCGCCGAGACGGTGCTTTATCTTGGCGCGCTGCCGGAGCTTTCTGTCAGCTTCCTGCGTGAACAAGGTTTCCGTACTGCCTGGAAAGATGATCCGCGCGAAGTGCATTTCCTGTATGCCAACAGCTATGAGCGGGAGGCGGCTGCCCAGTTATTCGAAAAATGGCTGGAAACGCATCCGATGCCGCAGGCGCTGTTCACAACGTCGTTTGCGTTGTTGCAAGGGGTGATGGATGTCACGCTACGTCGCGATGGTAAACTGCCTTCTGACCTGGCAATTGCCACCTTTGGCGATAACGAACTGCTCGACTTCTTACAGTGCCCGGTGCTGGCAGTGGCTCAACGTCACCGCGATGTCGCAGAGCGTGTGCTGGAGATTGTCCTGGCAAGCCTGGACGAACCGCGTAAGCCAAAACCTGGTTTAACGCGCATTAAACGTAATCTCTATCGCCGCGGTGTGCTCAGCCGTAGCTAAGCCGCGAACAAAAATACGCGCCAGGTGAATTTCCCTCTGGCGCGTAGAGTACGGGAATGGACATCAATATCCTTAAAGTAAATAAGACTATTCCTGACTATTATTGATAAGTTCTTTTAAACCCGCCCGTTAATTAACTCACCAGCTGAAATTCACAATAATTAAGTGATATCGACAGCGCGTTTTTGCATTATTTTGTTACATGCAGAGATGAATTGCCGATTTAACAAGCACTTTTCTTTGCTTTTGCGCAAACCCGCTGGCATCAAGCGCCACACAGACGCAACAGGGACTGTTAACCGGGGAAGATATGTCCTAAAATGCCGCTCGCGTCGCAAACTGACACTTTATATTTGCTGTGGAAAATAGTGAGTCATTTTAAAACGGTGATGACGATGAGGGATTTTTTCTTACAGCTATTCAT
This sequence comes from Escherichia sp. KCJ4928, assembly GCF_004352695.1. NCBI lineage: Bacteria > Pseudomonadati > Pseudomonadota > Gammaproteobacteria > Enterobacterales > Enterobacteriaceae > Escherichia > Escherichia sp. KCJ4928. The sequence continues at coordinate 51,529 of NZ_SJWV01000008.1, read as the reverse complement.
AACGTTAATTTGCTGCGCACGTTGGACGTAAAATAAACAACGCTGATATTAGCCGTAAACATCGGGTTTTTTACCTCGGTATGCCTTGTGACTGGCTTGACAAGCTTTTCCTCCGCTCCGTAAACTCCTTTCAGTGGGAAATTGTGGGGCAAAGTGGGAATAAGGGGTGAGGCTGGCATGTTCCGGGGAGCAACGTTAGTCAATCTCGACAGCAAAGGGCGCTTATCAGTGCCTACCCGTTACCGGGAACAGCTGCTTGAGAACGCTGCCGGTCAAATGGTTTGCACCATTGACATTCATCACCCGTGCCTGCTGCTTTACCCCCTGCCTGAATGGGAAATTATCGAGCAAAAATTATCGCGTCTGTCGAGCATGAACCCGGTTGAGCGCCGTGTGCAGCGCCTACTGTTAGGTCATGCCAGCGAATGTCAGATGGATGGCGCAGGTCGATTGTTAATCGCGCCAGTACTGCGGCAACATGCCGGGCTGACAAAAGAAGTGATGCTGGTTGGACAGTTCAACAAGTTTGAGCTGTGGGATGAAACAACCTGGCATCAACAGGTCAAGGAAGATATCGACGCAGAGCAGTTGGCTACCGGAGACTTATCGGAGCGACTGCAGGACTTGTCTCTATAAAATGATGGAAAACTATAAACATACTACGGTGCTGCTGGATGAAGCCGTTAATGGCCTCAATATCCGTCCTGATGGCATCTACATTGATGGGACTTTTGGTCGCGGTGGTCACTCACGTCTGATCCTCTCGCAGCTTGGCGAAGAGGGGCGTTTGCTGGCGATCGATCGCGACCCGCAGGCTATCGCCGTTGCGAAGACTATTGATGATCCGCGCTTCTCCATCATCCACGGACCTTTCTCCGCGCTGGGCGAATACGTTGCCGAGCGCGATCTTATCGGCAAGATCGACGGCATTCTCCTCGATCTTGGCGTCTCTTCACCGCAACTTGATGATGCTGAGCGCGGCTTTTCCTTTATGCGCGATGGTCCGCTGGACATGCGTATGGACCCAACCCGTGGGCAGTCAGCCGCTGAATGGCTACAAACCGCAGAAGAAGCCGATATCGCCTGGGTATTGAAAACCTATGGTGAAGAGCGTTTTGCCAAACGCATTGCCCGCGCCATTGTCGAGCGTAACCGCGAACAGCCGATGACCCGCACCAAAGAACTGGCGGAAGTCGTGGCTGCTGCAACGCCGGTGAAAGATAAGTTTAAACATCCCGCGACTCGTACCTTCCAGGCGGTGCGCATTTGGGTAAACAGTGAACTGGAGGAGATAGAGCAGGCGCTAAAAAGCTCGCTCAACGTGCTGGCCCCGGGTGGGCGGCTTTCGATCATCAGCTTCCACTCGCTGGAAGACCGTATTGTGAAACGTTTTATGCGTGAAAACAGCCGCGGTCCGCAAGTTCCGGCAGGGTTACCGATGACTGAAGAGCAGCTCAAAAAACTGGGTGGCCGTCAGCTGCGAGCATTAGGCAAGTTAATGCCGGGCGAAGAAGAGGTGGCTGAGAATCCTCGTGCCCGTAGTTCAGTTCTGCGTATCGCAGAGAGGACGAACGCATGATCAGCAGAGTGACAGAAGCTCTAAGCAAAGTTAAAGGATCGATGGGAAGCCACGAGCGCCATGCATTGCCTGGTGTTATCGGTGACGATCTTTTGCGATTTGGGAAGCTGCCACTCTGCCTGTTCATTTGCATTATTTTGACGGCGGTGACCGTGGTAACCACGGCGCACCATACCCGTTTACTGACCGCTCAGCGCGAACAACTGGTGCTGGAGCGAGATGCTTTAGACATTGAATGGCGCAACCTGATCCTTGAAGAGAATGCGCTCGGCGACCATAGCCGGGTGGAAAGGATCGCCACGGAAAAGCTGCAAATGCAGCATGTTGATCCGTCAAAAGAAAATATCGTAGTGCAAAAATAAGGATAAACGCGACGCATGAAAGCAGCGGCGAAAACGCAGAAACCAAAACGTCAGGAAGAACATGCCAACTTTATCAGTTGGCGTTTTGCGTTGTTATGCGGCTGTATTCTCCTGGCGCTGGCTTTTCTGCTCGGACGCGTAGCGTGGTTACAAGTTATCTCCCCGGATATGCTGGTGAAAGAGGGCGACATGCGTTCTCTTCGCGTTCAGCAAGTTTCCACCTCCCGCGGCATGATTACTGACCGTTCTGGTCGCCCGTTAGCGGTGAGCGTGCCGGTAAAAGCGATTTGGGCTGACCCGAAAGAAGTGCATGACGCTGGCGGTATCAGCGTCGGTGACCGCTGGAAGGCGCTGGCTAACGCGCTCAATATTCCGCTGGATCAGCTTTCAGCCCGCATTAACGCCAACCCGAAAGGGCGCTTTATTTATCTGGCGCGTCAGGTGAACCCTGACATGGCGGACTACATCAAAAAACTGAAACTGCCGGGGATTCATCTGCGTGAAGAGTCTCGCCGTTACTATCCGTCCGGCGAAGTGACTGCTCACCTCATCGGCTTTACTAACGTCGATAGTCAGGGGATTGAGGGCGTTGAGAAGAGTTTCGATAAATGGCTTACCGGGCAGCCGGGTGAGCGCATTGTGCGTAAAGACCGCTATGGTCGCGTAATTGAAGATATTTCTTCTACTGACAGCCAGGCAGCGCACAACCTGGCGCTGAGTATTGATGAACGCCTGCAGGCGCTGGTTTATCGCGAACTGAACAACGCGGTGGCCTTTAACAAGGCTGAATCTGGTAGCGCCGTGCTGGTGGATGTCAACACCGGTGAAGTGCTGGCGATGGCTAACAGCCCGTCATACAACCCTAACAATCTGAGCGGCACGCCGAAAGAGGCGATGCGTAACCGTACCATCACCGACGTGTTTGAACCGGGCTCAACGGTTAAACCGATGGTGGTAATGACCGCGTTGCAACGTGGCGTGGTGCGGGAAAACTCGGTACTCAATACCATTCCTTATCGAATTAACGGCCACGAAATCAAAGACGTGGCACGCTACAGCGAATTAACCCTGACCGGGGTATTACAGAAGTCGAGTAACGTCGGTGTTTCCAAGCTGGCGTTAGCGATGCCGTCCTCAGCGTTAGTAGATACTTACTCACGTTTTGGACTGGGAAAAGCGACCAATTTGGGGTTGGTCGGAGAACGCAGTGGCTTATATCCTCAAAAACAACGGTGGTCTGACATAGAGAGGGCCACCTTCTCTTTCGGCTACGGGCTAATGGTAACACCGTTACAGTTAGCGCGAGTCTACGCAACTATCGGCAGCTACGGCATTTATCGCCCACTGTCGATTACCAAAGTTGACCCCCCGGTTCCCGGTGAACGTGTCTTCCCGGAATCCATTGTTCGCACCGTGGTGCATATGATGGAAAGCGTGGCGCTACCAGGCGGCGGCGGCGTGAAAGCGGCGATTAAAGGCTATCGTATCGCCATTAAAACCGGTACCGCGAAAAAGGTCGGGCCGGACGGTCGCTACATCAATAAATATATTGCTTATACCGCAGGCGTTGCGCCTGCGAGTCAGCCGCGCTTCGCGCTGGTTGTTGTTATCAACGATCCGCAGGCGGGTAAATACTACGGCGGCGCCGTTTCCGCGCCGGTCTTTGGTGCCATCATGGGCGGCGTATTGCGTACCATGAACATCGAGCCGGATGCGCTGACAACGGGCGATAAAAATGAATTTGTGATTAATCAAGGCGAGGGGACAGGTGGCAGATCGTAATTTGCGCGACCTTCTTGCTCCGTGGGTGCCAGACGCACCTTCGCGAGCACTGCGAGAGATGACACTCGACAGCCGTGTGGCTGCGGCGGGCGATCTCTTTGTAGCTGTAGTAGGTCATCAGGCGGACGGGCGTCGATATATCCCGCAGGCGATAGCGCAAGGTGTGGCTGCCATTATTGCAGAGGCGAAAGATGAGGCGACCGATGGTGAAATCCGTGAAATGCACGGCGTACCGGTCATCTATCTCTGCCAGCTCAACGAGCGTTTATCTGCACTGGCGGGCCGCTTTTACCATGAACCCTCTGACAATTTACGTCTCGTAGGCGTAACGGGCACCAACGGCAAAACCACGACTACCCAGCTGCTGGCGCAGTGGAGCCAACTGCTTGGCGAAACCAGCGCGGTAATGGGCACCGTTGGTAACGGTCTGCTTGGGAAAGTGATCCCGACAGAAAATACTACCGGTTCCGCAGTCGATGTTCAGCATGAGCTGGCGGGGCTGGTGGAGCAGGGCGCGACGTTTTGCGCAATGGAAGTTTCCTCCCACGGGCTGGTACAGCACCGTGTGGCGGCATTGAAATTTGCGGCGTCGGTCTTTACCAACTTAAGCCGCGATCACCTTGATTATCATGGTGATATGGAACACTACGAAGCTGCGAAATGGCTGCTTTATTCTGAACATCATTGCGGTCAGGCGATTATTAACGCCGACGATGAAGTGGGCCGCCGCTGGCTGGCAAAACTGCCGGACGCGGTTGCGGTATCAATGGAAGATCATATCAATCCGAACTGTCACGGACGCTGGTTAAAAGCGATCGACGTGAACTATCACGACAGCGGTGCGACGATTCGCTTTAGCTCAAGTTGGGGCGATGGCGAAATTGAAAGCCATCTGATGGGCGCTTTTAACGTCAGCAACCTGCTGCTCGCGCTGGCGACACTGCTGGCACTCGGCTATCCACTGGCTGATCTGCTGAAAACCGCCGCGCGTCTGCAACCGGTTTGCGGACGTATGGAAGTGTTCACTGCGCCAGGCAAACCGACGGTGGTGGTGGATTACGCGCATACGCCGGATGCACTGGAAAAAGCCTTACAGGCGGCGCGCCTGCACTGTGCGGGCAAGCTGTGGTGCGTCTTTGGCTGTGGTGGCGATCGCGATAAAGGTAAGCGTCCACTGATGGGCGCAATTGCCGAAGAGTTTGCTGACGTGGCGGTGGTGACGGACGATAACCCGCGTACCGAAGAACCGCGTGCCATCATCAACGATATTCTGGCGGGAATGTTAGATGCCGGACATGCCAAAGTGATGGAAGGCCGTGCTGAAGCGGTGACTTGCGCCGTTATGCAGGCTAAAGAGAATGATGTGGTACTGGTCGCGGGCAAAGGCCATGAAGATTACCAGATTGTTGGCAATCAGCGTCTGGACTACTCCGATCGCGTCACGGTGGCGCGTCTGCTGGGGGTGATTGCATGATTAGCGTAACCCTTAGCCAACTTACCGACATTCTCAACGGTGAACTGCAAGGTGCAGATATCACCCTTGATGCTGTAACCACTGATACCCGAAAACTGACGCCGGGCTGCCTGTTTGTTGCCCTGAAAGGCGAACGTTTTGATGCCCACGATTTTGCCGACCAGGCGAAAGCTGGCGGCGCAGGCGCACTACTGGTTAGCCGTCCGCTGGACATCGACCTGCCGCAGTTAATCGTCAAGGATACGCGTCTGGCGTTTGGTGAACTGGCTGCATGGGTTCGCCAGCAAGTTCCGGCGCGCGTGGTTGCTCTGACGGGGTCCTCCGGCAAAACCTCCGTTAAAGAGATGACGGCGGCGATTTTAAGCCAGTGCGGCAACACGCTTTATACGGCAGGCAATCTCAACAACGACATCGGTGTACCGATGACGCTGTTGCGCTTAACGCCGGAATACGATTACGCAGTTATTGAACTTGGCGCGAACCATCAGGGCGAAATAGCCTGGACTGTGAGTCTGACTCGCCCGGAAGCTGCGCTGGTCAACAACCTGGCAGCGGCGCATCTGGAAGGTTTTGGCTCGCTTGCGGGTGTCGCGAAAGCGAAAGGTGAAATCTTTAGCGGCCTGCCGGAAAACGGTATCGCCATTATGAACGCCGACAACAACGACTGGCTGAACTGGCAGAGCGTAATTGGCTCACGCAAAGTGTGGCGTTTCTCACCCAATGCCGCCAACAGCGATTTCACCGCCACCAATATCCATGTGACCTCGCACGGTACGGAATTTACCCTACAAACCCCAACCGGTAGCGTCGATGTTCTGCTGCCGTTGCCGGGGCGTCACAATATTGCGAATGCGCTGGCAGCCGCTGCGCTCTCCATGTCCGTGGGCGCAACGCTTGATGCTATCAAAGCGGGGCTGGCAAATCTGAAAGCTGTTCCAGGCCGTCTGTTCCCCATCCAACTGGCAGAAAACCAGTTGCTGCTCGACGACTCCTACAACGCCAATGTCGGTTCAATGACCGCCGCTGTTCAGGTACTGGCTGAAATGCCGGGCTACCGCGTGCTGGTGGTGGGCGATATGGCGGAACTGGGCGCTGAAAGCGAAGCCTGCCATGTACAGGTGGGCGAGGCGGCAAAAGCTGCTGGTATTGACCGCGTGTTAAGCGTGGGTAAACAAAGCCATGCTATCAGCACCGCCAGCGGCGTTGGCGAACATTTTGCTGATAAAACTGCGTTAATTACGCGTCTTAAATCACTGATTGCTGAGCAACAGGTAATTACGATTTTAGTTAAGGGTTCACGTAGTGCCGCCATGGAAGAGGTAGTACGCGCTTTACAGGAGAATGGGACATGTTAGTTTGGCTGGCCGAACATTTGGTCAAATATTATTCCGGCTTTAACGTCTTTTCCTATCTGACGTTTCGCGCCATCGTCAGCCTGCTGACCGCGCTGTTCATCTCATTGTGGATGGGCCCGCGTATGATTGCTCATTTGCAAAAACTTTCCTTTGGTCAGGTGGTGCGTAACGACGGTCCTGAATCACACTTCAGCAAGCGCGGTACGCCGACCATGGGCGGGATTATGATCCTGACGGCGATTGTGATCTCCGTACTGCTGTGGGCTTACCCGTCCAATCCGTACGTCTGGTGCGTGTTGGTGGTGCTGGTAGGTTACGGTGTTATTGGCTTTGTTGATGATTATCGCAAAGTGGTGCGTAAAGACACCAAAGGGTTGATCGCTCGTTGGAAGTATTTCTGGATGTCGGTCATTGCGCTGGGTGTCGCCTTCGCCCTGTACCTTGCCGGCAAAGACACGCCCGCAACGCAGCTGGTGGTCCCATTCTTTAAAGATGTGATGCCGCAGCTGGGGCTGTTCTACATTCTGCTGGCTTACTTCGTCATTGTGGGTACTGGCAACGCGGTAAACCTGACCGATGGTCTCGACGGCCTGGCAATTATGCCGACCGTATTTGTCGCCGGTGGTTTTGCGCTGGTGGCGTGGGCGACCGGCAACATGAACTTTGCCAGCTATTTACACATACCGTATCTGCGACACGCCGGGGAACTGGTCATTGTCTGCACGGCGATAGTCGGGGCAGGACTGGGCTTCCTGTGGTTTAACACCTATCCGGCGCAGGTCTTTATGGGCGATGTAGGTTCGCTGGCGTTAGGTGGTGCGTTAGGCATTATCGCCGTACTGCTACGTCAGGAATTCCTGCTGGTGATTATGGGGGGCGTGTTCGTGGTAGAAACGCTTTCTGTCATCCTGCAGGTCGGCTCCTTTAAACTGCGCGGACAACGTATTTTCCGCATGGCACCGATTCATCACCACTATGAACTGAAAGGCTGGCCGGAACCGCGCGTCATTGTGCGTTTCTGGATTATTTCGCTGATGCTGGTTCTGATTGGTCTGGCAACGCTGAAGGTACGTTAATCATGGCTGATTATCAGGGTAAAAATGTCGTCATTATCGGCCTGGGCCTCACCGGGCTTTCCTGCGTGGACTTTTTCCTCGCTCGCGGTGTGACGCCGCGCGTTATGGATACGCGTATGACACCGCCTGGCCTGGATAAATTACCCGAAGCCGTAGAACGCCACACGGGCAGTCTGAATGATGAATGGCTGATGGCGGCAGATCTGATTGTCGCCAGTCCCGGTATTGCACTGGCGCATCCATCCTTAAGCGCTGCCGCTGATGCCGGAATCGAAATCGTTGGCGATATCGAGCTGTTCTGTCGCGAAGCACAAGCACCGATTGTGGCGATTACCGGTTCTAACGGCAAAAGCACGGTCACCACGCTAGTGGGTGAAATGGCGAAAGCGGCGGGGGTTAACGTTGGTGTGGGTGGCAATATTGGCCTGCCAGCGTTGATGCTGCTTGATGCTGAGTGCGAACTGTACGTGCTGGAACTGTCGAGCTTCCAGCTGGAAACCACTTCCAGCTTACAGGCGGTGGCGGCGACCATTCTGAACGTGACTGAAGATCATATGGACCGCTATCCGTTTGGTTTGCAGCAATACCGTGCGGCAAAATTGCGTATTTACGAAAATGCGAAAGTTTGTGTCGTCAATGCTGATGATGCCTTAACAATGCCGATTCGCGGTGCTGATGAACGCTGCGTCAGCTTTGGCGTCAACATGGGTGACTATCACCTGAATCATCAGCAGGGAGAAACCTGGCTGCGAGTGAAAGGCGAGAAAGTGCTGAACGTGAAAGAGATGAAACTTTCCGGGCAGCATAACTACACCAATGCGCTGGCAGCACTGGCACTGGCAGACGCAGCTGGTTTGCCGCGCGCCAGCAGCCTGAAAGCGTTAACCACCTTCGCCGGTCTGCCGCATCGCTTTGAAGTGGTGCTGGAGCACAATGGCGTACGCTGGATTAACGATTCGAAAGCCACTAACGTCGGCAGTACGGAAGCGGCGTTGAATGGCTTGCAGGTAGACGGCACGCTGCATTTGTTGCTGGGCGGCGATGGTAAATCGGCGGACTTCAGTCCACTGGCGCGCTATCTGAATGGCGACAACGTGCGTTTGTACTGTTTTGGTCGTGACGGTGCGCAGCTGGCGGCGCTACGCCCGGAAGTGGCAGAACAAACCGAAACTATGGAACAGGCGATGCGCTTGCTGGCTCCGCGTGTTCAGCCGGGCGATATGGTTCTGCTCTCCCCGGCCTGTGCCAGCCTTGATCAGTTCAAGAACTTTGAACAACGAGGCAATGAGTTTGCCCGTCTGGCGAAGGAGTTAGGTTGATGCGTTTATCTCTCCCTCGCCTGAAAATGCCGCGCCTGCCAGGATTCAGTATCCTGGTCTGGATCTCCACGGCGCTAAAAGGCTGGGTGATGGGCTCGCGGGAAAAAGATACCGACAGCCTGATCATGTACGATCGCACCTTACTGTGGCTGACCTTCGGCCTTGCGGCGATTGGCTTTATCATGGTGACCTCGGCGTCAATGCCCATAGGGCAACGCTTAACCAACGATCCGTTCTTCTTCGCGAAGCGTGATGGCGTCTATCTGATCCTGGCATTCATTCTGGCGATCATTACGCTGCGTCTGCCGATGGAGTTCTGGCAACGCTACAGTGCCACGATGCTGCTCGGATCTATCATCCTGCTGATGATCGTGCTGGTAGTGGGTAGCTCGGTTAAAGGGGCATCGCGTTGGATCGATCTCGGTTTGCTGCGTATCCAGCCTGCGGAGCTGACAAAACTGTCGCTGTTTTGTTATATCGCCAACTATCTGGTGCGTAAAGGCGACGAAGTACGTAATAACCTGCGCGGCTTCCTGAAACCGATGGGCGTGATTCTGGTGTTGGCAGTGTTACTGCTGGCACAGCCAGACCTTGGTACGGTGGTGGTGTTGTTTGTGACTACGCTGGCGATGTTGTTCCTGGCGGGAGCGAAATTGTGGCAGTTCATTGCCATTATCGGTATGGGCATTTCAGCGGTTGTGTTGCTGATACTCGCCGAACCGTACCGTATCCGCCGTGTTACCGCATTCTGGAACCCGTGGGAAGATCCCTTTGGCAGCGGCTATCAGTTAACGCAATCGCTGATGGCGTTTGGTCGCGGCGAACTTTGGGGACAAGGTTTAGGTAACTCGGTACAAAAACTGGAGTATCTGCCGGAAGCGCACACTGACTTTATTTTCGCCATTATCGGCGAAGAACTGGGGTATGTCGGTGTGGTGCTGGCACTTTTAATGGTATTCTTCGTCGCTTTTCGCGCGATGTCGATTGGCCGCAAAGCGTTAGAAATTGACCACCGTTTTTCCGGTTTTCTCGCCTGTTCTATTGGCATCTGGTTTAGCTTCCAGGCGCTGGTTAACGTAGGCGCGGCGGCGGGGATGTTACCGACCAAAGGTCTGACATTGCCGCTGATCAGTTACGGTGGTTCGAGCTTACTGATTATGTCGACAGCCATCATGATGCTGTTGCGTATTGATTATGAAACGCGTCTGGAGAAAGCGCAGGCGTTTGTACGAGGTTCACGATGAGTGGTCAAGGAAAGCGATTAATGGTGATGGCAGGCGGAACCGGTGGACATGTATTCCCGGGACTGGCGGTTGCGCACCATCTAATGGCTCAGGGTTGGCAAGTTCGCTGGCTGGGGACTGCCGACCGTATGGAAGCGGACTTAGTGCCAAAACATGGCATCGAAATTGATTTCATTCGTATCTCTGGTCTGCGTGGAAAAGGTATAAAAGCACTGATAGCTGCGCCGCTGCGTATCTTCAACGCCTGGCGTCAGGCGCGGGCGATTATGAAAGCGTACAAACCTGACGTGGTACTCGGTATGGGCGGCTATGTATCAGGTCCAGGTGGTCTGGCCGCGTGGTCGTTAGGCATTCCGGTTGTACTTCATGAACAAAACGGTATTGCGGGCTTAACCAATAAATGGCTGGCGAAGATTGCCACCAAAGTGATGCAGGCGTTTCCAGGCGCTTTCCCTAATGCGGAAGTGGTGGGTAACCCGGTGCGTACCGATGTACTGGCGCTGCCGTTGCCGCAGCAACGTTTGGCTGGACGTGAAGGTCCGGTTCGTGTGCTGGTAGTGGGTGGTTCCCAGGGCGCACGCATTCTTAACCAGACAATGCCGCAGGTTGCTGCGAAACTGGGTGATTCAGTCACTATCTGGCATCAGAGCGGTAAAGGTTCGCAACAATCCGTTGAACAGGCGTATGCCGAAGCGGGGCAACCGCAGCATAAAGTGACGGAATTTATTGATGATATGGCGGCGGCGTATGCGTGGGCGGATGTCGTCGTTTGCCGCTCCGGTGCTTTAACGGTGAGTGAAATCGCCGCGGCAGGACTACCGGCGTTGTTTGTGCCGTTTCAACATAAAGACCGCCAGCAATACTGGAATGCGCTACCGCTGGAAAAAGCGGGCGCAGCCAAAATTATCGAGCAGCCACAGCTTAGCGTGGATGCTGTCGCCAACACCCTGGCCGGGTGGTCGCGAGAAACCTTATTAACCATGGCAGAACGCGCCCGCGCTGCATCCATTCCGGATGCCACCGAGCGAGTGGCAAATGAAGTGAGCCGGGCTGCCCGGGCGTAATTGTAGCGATGCCTTTTGCATCGTATGAATTTAAGAAGTTAATGGCGTAAAGAATGAATACACAACAATTGGCAAAACTGCGTTCCATCGTGCCCGAAATGCGTCGCGTTCGGCACATACATTTTGTCGGCATCGGTGGTGCCGGTATGGGCGGTATTGCCGAAGTTCTGGCCAATGAAGGTTATCAGATCAGTGGTTCCGATTTAGCGCCAAATCCGGTCACGCAGCAGTTAATGAATCTGGGAGCGACGATTTATTTCAACCATCGCCCGGAAAACGTACGTGATGCCAGCGTGGTCGTTGTTTCCAGCGCCATTTCTGCCGATAACCCGGAAATTGTCGCAGCTCATGAAGCGCGTATTCCGGTGATCCGTCGTGCCGAAATGCTGGCTGAGTTAATGCGTTTTCGTCATGGCATCGCCATTGCAGGAACGCACGGCAAAACGACAACCACCGCGATGGTTTCCAGCATCTACGCAGAAGCGGGGCTCGACCCAACCTTCGTTAACGGCGGGCTGCTAAAAGCGGCGGGGGTTCATGCGCGTTTGGGGCATGGTCGGTACCTGATTGCCGAAGCAGATGAGAGTGATGCATCGTTCCTGCATCTGCAACCGATGGTGGCGATTGTCACCAATATCGAAGCCGACCACATGGATACCTACCAGGGCGACTTTGAGAATTTAAAACAGACTTTTATTAATTTTCTGCACAACCTGCCGTTTTACGGTCGTGCGGTGATGTGTGTTGATGATCCGGTGATCCGCGAATTGTTACCGCGAGTGGGACGTCAGACCACGACTTACGGCTTCAGCGAAGATGCCGACGTGCGTGTAGAAGATTATCAGCAGATTGGCCCGCAGGGGCACTTTACGCTGCTGCGCCAGGACAAAGAGCCGATGCGCGTCACCCTGAATGCGCCAGGTCGTCATAACGCGCTGAACGCCGCAGCTGCGGTTGCGGTTGCTACGGAAGAGGGAATTGATGACGAGGCTATTTTACGTGCGCTGGAGAGCTTCCAGGGGACTGGGCGCCGTTTTGATTTCCTCGGTGAATTCCCGCTGGAGCCAGTGAATGGTAAAAGCGGTACGGCAATGCTGGTCGATGACTACGGCCACCACCCGACGGAAGTTGACGCCACCATTAAAGCGGCGCGCGCAGGCTGGCCGGATAAAAACCTGGTAATGCTGTTTCAGCCGCACCGTTTTACCCGTACGCGCGACCTGTATGATGATTTCGCCAATGTGCTGACGCAGGTTGATACCCTGTTGATGCTGGAAGTGTATCCGGCTGGCGAAGCGCCAATTCCGGGAGCGGACAGCCGTTCGCTGTGTCGCACAATTCGTGGACGTGGGAAAATTGATCCCATTCTGGTGCCGGACCCTGCGCAGGTAGCCGAGATGCTGGCACCGGTATTAACCGGTAACGACCTGATTCTCGTTCAGGGGGCTGGTAATATCGGAAAAATTGCCCGTTCTTTAGCTGAAATCAAACTGAAGCCGCAAACTCCGGAGGAAGAACAACATGACTGATAAAATCGCGGTCCTGTTGGGCGGGACTTCCGCTGAGCGGGAAGTTTCTCTGAATTCTGGCGCAGCGGTGTTAGCCGGGCTGCGTGAAGGCGGTATTGATGCGTATCCTGTCGACCCGAAAGAAGTCGACGTGACGCAACTGAAGTCGATGGGTTTTCAGAAAGTGTTTATCGCGCTACACGGTCGCGGCGGTGAAGATGGTACGCTGCAGGGCATGCTCGAGCTGATGGGCTTGCCTTATACCGGCAGCGGAGTGATGGCATCTGCGCTTTCAATGGATAAACTACGCAGCAAACTGCTGTGGCAAGGTGCCGGTTTACCGGTCGCGCCGTGGGTAGCGTTAACCCGCGCAGAGTTTGAAAAAGGCCTGAGCGATAAGCAGTTAGCAGAAATTTCTGCTCTGGGTTTGCCGGTTATCGTTAAGCCGAGCCGCGAAGGTTCCAGTGTGGGAATGTCAAAAGTAGTAGCAGAAAATGCTCTACAAGATGCATTAAGATTGGCATTTCAGCACGATGAAGAAGTATTGATTGAAAAATGGCTAAGTGGGCCGGAGTTCACGGTTGCGATACTCGGTGAAGAAATTTTACCGTCAATACGTATTCAACCGTCCGGAACCTTCTATGATTATGAGGCGAAGTATCTCTCTGATGAGACACAGTATTTCTGCCCCGCAGGTCTGGAAGCGTCACAAGAGGCCAATTTGCAGGCATTAGTGCTGAAAGCATGGACGACGTTAGGTTGCAAAGGATGGGGACGTATTGACGTTATGCTGGACAGCGATGGACAGTTTTATCTGCTGGAAGCCAATACCTCACCGGGTATGACCAGCCACAGCCTGGTGCCGATGGCGGCACGTCAGGCAGGTATGAGCTTCTCGCAGTTGGTAGTACGAATTCTGGAACTGGCGGACTAATATGTCGCAGGCTGCTCTGAACACGCGAAATAGCGAAGAAGAGGTTTCTTCTCGCCGCAATAATGGAACGCGTCTGGCGGGGATCCTTTTCCTGCTGACCGTTTTAACGACAGTGTTGGTGAGCGGCTGGGTCGTGTTGGGCTGGATGGAAGATGCGCAACGCCTGCCGCTCTCAAAGCTGGTGTTGACCGGTGAACGCCATTACACGCGTAATGACGATATCCGGCAGTCGATCCTGGCATTGGGTGAGCCGGGTACCTTTATGACCCAAGATGTCAACATCATCCAGACGCAAATAGAACAACGCCTACCGTGGATTAAGCAGGTGAGCGTCAGAAAGCAGTGGCCTGATGAATTGAAGATTCATCTGGTTGAATATGTGCCGATTGCGCGGTGGAATGATCAACATATGGTAGACGCGGAAGGAAACACCTTCAGCGTGCCGCCAGATCGCACCAGCAAGCAGGTGCTTCCAATGCTGTATGGCCCGGAAGGCAGCGCCAATGAAGTGTTGCAGGGCTATCGCGAAATGGGGCAGATGCTGGCAAAGGACAGATTTACTCTGAAGGAAGCGGCGATGACCGCGCGGCGTTCCTGGCAGTTGACGCTGAATAACGATATTAAGCTCAATCTTGGCCGGGGCGATACGATGAAACGTTTGGCTCGCTTTGTAGAACTTTATCCGGTTTTACAGCAGCAGGCGCAAACCGATGGCAAACGGATTAGCTACGTTGATTTGCGTTATGACTCTGGAGCGGCAGTAGGCTGGGCGCCCTTGCCGCCAGAGGAATCTACTCAGCAACAAAATCAGGCACAGGCAGAACAACAATGATCAAGGCGACGGACAGAAAACTGGTAGTAGGACTGGAGATTGGTACCGCGAAGGTTGCCGCTTTAGTAGGGGAAGTTCTGCCCGACGGTATGGTCAATATCATTGGCGTGGGCAGCTGCCCGTCACGTGGTATGGATAAAGGCGGGGTGAACGACCTCGAATCCGTGGTCAAGTGCGTACAACGCGCCATTGACCAGGCAGAATTGATGGCAGATTGTCAGATCTCTTCGGTATATCTGGCGCTTTCTGGTAAGCACATCAGCTGCCAGAATGAAATTGGTATGGTGCCTATTTCTGAAGAAGAAGTGACGCAAGAAGATGTGGAAAACGTCGTCCATACCGCGAAATCGGTGCGTGTGCGCGATGAGCATCGTGTGCTGCATGTGATCCCGCAAGAGTATGCGATTGACTATCAGGAAGGGATCAAGAATCCGGTAGGACTTTCGGGCGTGCGGATGCAGGCAAAAGTGCACCTGATCACATGTCACAACGATATGGCGAAAAACATCGTCAAAGCGGTTGAACGTTGTGGGCTGAAAGTTGACCAACTGATATTTGCCGGACTGGCATCAAGTTATTCGGTATTGACGGAAGATGAACGTGAACTGGGTGTCTGCGTCGTCGATATCGGTGGTGGTACAATGGATATCGCCGTTTATACCGGTGGGGCATTGCGCCACACTAAGGTAATTCCTTATGCTGGCAATGTCGTGACCAGTGATATCGCTTACGCCTTTGGCACGCCGCCAAGCGACGCCGAAGCGATTAAAGTTCGCCACGGTTGTGCGCTGGGTTCCATCGTTGGAAAAGATGAGAGCGTGGAAGTGCCGAGCGTAGGTGGTCGTCCGCCGCGGAGTCTGCAACGTCAGACCCTGGCAGAGGTGATCGAGCCGCGCTATACCGAGCTGCTCAACCTGGTCAACGAAGAGATATTGCAGTTGCAGGAAAAGCTTCGCCAACAAGGGGTTAAACATCACCTGGCGGCAGGCATTGTATTAACCGGTGGCGCAGCGCAGATCGAAGGTCTTGCAGCCTGTGCTCAGCGCGTGTTTCATACGCAAGTGCGTATCGGCGCGCCGCTGAACATTACCGGTTTAACGGATTATGCTCAGGAGCCGTATTATTCGACGGCGGTGGGATTGCTTCACTATGGGAAAGAGTCACATCTTAACGGTGAAGCTGAAGTAGAAAAACGTGTTACAGCATCAGTTGGCTCGTGGATCAAGCGACTCAATAGTTGGCTGCGAAAAGAGTTTTAATTTTTATGAGGCCGACGATGATTACGGCCTCAGGCGACAGGCACAAATCGGAGAGAAACTATGTTTGAACCAATGGAACTTACCAATGACGCGGTGATTAAAGTCATCGGCGTCGGCGGCGGCGGCGGTAATGCTGTTGAACACATGGTGCGCGAGCGCATTGAAGGTGTTGAATTCTTCGCGGTAAATACCGATGCACAAGCGCTGCGTAAAACAGCGGTTGGACAGACGATTCAAATCGGTAGCGGTATCACCAAAGGACTGGGCGCTGGCGCTAATCCAGAAGTTGGCCGCAATGCGGCTGATGAGGATCGCGATGCATTGCGTGCGGCGCTGGAAGGTGCAGACATGGTCTTTATTGCTGCGGGTATGGGTGGTGGTACCGGTACAGGTGCAGCACCAGTCGTCGCTGAAGTGGCAAAAGATTTGGGTATCCTGACCGTTGCTGTCGTCACTAAGCCTTTCAACTTTGAAGGCAAGAAGCGTATGGCATTCGCGGAGCAGGGGATCACTGAACTGTCCAAGCATGTGGACTCTCTGATCACTATCCCGAACGACAAACTGCTGAAAGTTCTGGGCCGCGGTATCTCCCTGCTGGATGCGTTTGGCGCAGCGAACGATGTACTGAAAGGCGCTGTGCAAGGTATCGCTGAACTGATTACTCGTCCGGGTTTGATGAACGTGGACTTTGCAGACGTACGCACCGTAATGTCTGAGATGGGCTACGCAATGATGGGTTCTGGCGTGGCGAGCGGTGAAGACCGTGCGGAAGAAGCTGCTGAAATGGCTATCTCTTCTCCGCTGCTGGAAGATATCGACCTGTCTGGCGCGCGCGGCGTGCTGGTTAACATCACGGCGGGCTTCGACCTGCGTCTGGATGAGTTCGAAACGGTAGGTAACACCATCCGTGCATTTGCTTCCGACAACGCGACTGTGGTTATCGGTACTTCTCTTGACCCGGATATGAATGACGAGCTGCGCGTAACCGTTGTTGCGACAGGTATCGGCATGGACAAACGTCCTGAAATCACTCTGGTGACCAATAAGCAGGTTCAGCAGCCAGTGATGGATCGCTACCAGCAGCATGGGATGGCTCCGCTGACCCAGGAGCAGAAGCCGGTTGCTAAAGTCGTGAATGACAATGCGCCGCAAACTGCGAAAGAGCCGGATTATCTGGATATCCCAGCATTCCTGCGTAAGCAAGCTGATTAAGAATTGACTGGAATTTGGGTTTCGAGGCTCTTTGTGCTAAACTGGCCCGCCGAATGTATAGTACACTTCGGTTGGATAGGTAATTTGGCGAGATAATACGATGATCAAACAAAGGACACTTAAACGTATCGTTCAGGCGACGGGTGTCGGTTTACATACCGGCAAGAAAGTCACCCTGACGTTACGCCCTGCGCCGGCCAACACCGGGGTCATCTATCGTCGCACCGACTTGAATCCACCGGTAGATTTCCCGGCCGATGCCAAATCTGTGCGTGATACCATGCTCTGTACGTGTCTGGTCAACGAGCATGATGTACGGATTTCAACCGTAGAGCACCTCAATGCTGCTCTCGCGGGCTTGGGCATCGATAACATTGTTATCGAAGTTAACGCGCCGGAAATCCCGATCATGGACGGCAGCGCCGCTCCGTTTGTATACCTGCTGCTTGACGCCGGTATCGACGAGTTGAACTGCGCCAAAAAATTTGTTCGCATCAAAGAGACTGTTCGTGTCGAAGATGGCGATAAGTGGGCTGAATTTAAGCCGTACAATGGTTTTTCGCTGGATTTCACCATCGATTTTAACCATCCGGCTATTGATTCCAGCAACCAGCGCTATGCGATGAACTTCTCCGCTGATGCGTTTATGCGCCAGATCAGCCGTGCGCGTACGTTCGGTTTCATGCGTGATATCGAATATCTGCAGTCCCGTGGTTTGTGCCTGGGCGGCAGCTTCGATTGTGCCATCGTTGTTGACGATTATCGCGTACTGAACGAAGACGGCCTGCGTTTTGAAGACGAATTTGTGCGTCACAAAATGCTCGATGCGATCGGTGACTTGTTCATGTGTGGTCACAATATTATTGGTGCATTTACCGCTTATAAATCCGGTCATGCACTGAATAACAAACTGCTGCAGGCTGTCCTGGCGAAACAGGAAGCCTGGGAATATGTGACCTTCCAGGACGACGCAGAACTGCCGTTGGCCTTCAAAGCGCCTTCAGCTGTACTGGCATAACGACATTTATACTGTCGTATAAAATTCGACTGGCAAATCTGGCACTCTCTCCGGCCAGGTGAACCAGTCGTTTTTTTTTAAATTTTATAAGAGCTATAAAAAACGGTGCGAACGCTGTTTTCTTAAGCACTTTTCCGCACAACTTATCTTCATTCGTGCTGTGGACTGCAGGCTTTAATGATAAGATTTGTGCGCTAAATACGTTTGAATACGATCGGGATGGCAATAACGTGAGTGGAATACTGACGCGCTGGCGACAGTTTGGTAAACGCTACTTCTGGCCGCATCTCTTATTAGGGATGGTTGCGGCGAGTTTAGGTTTGCCTGCGCTCAGCAACGCCGCCGAACCAAACGCGCCCGCAAAAGCGACAACCCGCAACCACGAGCCTTCAGCCAAAGTTAACTTTGGTCAATTGGCCTTGCTGGAAGCGAACACACGCCGCCCGAATTCGAACTATTCCGTTGATTACTGGCATCAACATGCCATTCGCACGGTAATCCGTCATCTTTCTTTCGCAATGGCACCGCAAACACTGCCCGTTGCTGAAGAATCTTTGCCTCTTCAGGCGCAACATCTTGCATTACTGGATACGCTCAGCGCGCTGCTGACCCAGGAAGGCACGCCGTCTGAAAAGGGTTATCGCATTGATTATGCGCATTTTACCCCACAAGCAAAATTCAGCACGCCCGTCTGGATAAGCCAGGCGCAAGGCATCCGTGCTGGCCCTCAACGCCTCACCTAACAACAATAAACCTTTACTTCATTTTATTAACTCCGCAACGCGGGGCGTTTGAGATTTTATTATGCTAATCAAATTGTTAACTAAAGTTTTCGGTAGTCGTAACGATCGCACCCTGCGCCGGATGCGCAAAGTGGTCAACATCATCAATGCCATGGAACCGGAGATGGAAAAACTCTCCGACGAAGAACTGAAAGGGAAAACCGCAGAGTTTCGTGCACGTCTGGAAAAAGGCGAAGTGCTGGAAAATCTGATCCCGGAAGCTTTCGCCGTGGTACGTGAGGCAAGTAAGCGCGTCTTTGGTATGCGTCACTTCGACGTTCAGTTACTCGGCGGTATGGTTCTTAACGAACGCTGCATCGCCGAAATGCGTACCGGTGAAGGTAAAACCCTGACCGCAACGCTGCCTGCTTACCTGAACGCACTAACCGGTAAAGGCGTGCACGTAGTTACCGTCAACGACTACCTGGCGCAACGTGACGCCGAAAACAACCGTCCGCTGTTTGAATTCCTTGGCCTGACTGTCGGTATCAACCTGCCGGGCATGCCAGCACCGGCAAAGCGCGAAGCTTACGCAGCTGACATCACTTACGGTACGAACAACGAATACGGCTTTGACTACCTGCGCGACAATATGGCGTTCAGCCCTGAAGAACGTGTACAGCGTAAACTGCACTATGCGCTGGTGGACGAAGTGGACTCCATCCTGATCGATGAAGCGCGTACACCGCTGATCATTTCCGGCCCGGCAGAAGACAGCTCGGAAATGTATAAACGCGTGAATAAAATTATTCCGCACCTGATCCGTCAGGAAAAAGAAGACTCCGAAACCTTCCAGGGCGAAGGCCACTTCTCGGTGGACGAAAAATCTCGCCAGGTGAACCTGACCGAACGTGGTCTGGTGCTGATTGAAGAACTGCTGGTGAAAGAGGGCATCATGGATGAAGGGGAGTCTCTGTACTCTCCGGCCAACATCATGCTGATGCACCACGTAACGGCGGCGCTGCGCGCTCATGCGCTGTTTACCCGCGACGTCGACTACATCGTTAAAGATGGTGAAGTTATCATCGTTGACGAACACACCGGTCGTACCATGCAGGGCCGTCGCTGGTCCGATGGTCTGCACCAGGCTGTGGAAGCGAAAGAAGGTGTGCAGATCCAGAACGAAAACCAAACGCTGGCTTCGATCACCTTCCAGAACTACTTCCGTCTGTATGAAAAACTGGCGGGGATGACCGGTACTGCTGATACCGAAGCTTTCGAATTTAGCTCCATCTACAAGCTGGATACCGTCGTTGTTCCGACCAACCGTCCAATGATTCGTAAAGATCTGCCGGACCTGGTCTACATGACTGAAGCGGAAAAAATTCAGGCGATCATTGAAGATATCAAAGAACGTACTGCGAAAGGCCAGCCGGTGCTGGTGGGTACTATCTCCATCGAAAAATCGGAGCTGGTGTCAAACGAACTGACCAAAGCCGGTATTAAGCACAACGTCCTGAACGCCAAATTCCACGCCAACGAAGCGGCGATTGTTGCTCAGGCAGGTTATCCGGCTGCGGTGACTATCGCGACCAATATGGCGGGTCGTGGTACAGATATTGTGCTCGGTGGTAGCTGGCAGGCAGAAGTTGCCACGCTGGAAAATCCGACCGTAGAGCAAATTGAAAAAATTAAAGCCGACTGGCAGGTACGTCACGATGCGGTACTGGAAGCAGGTGGCCTGCATATCATCGGTACCGAGCGTCACGAATCCCGTCGTATCGATAACCAGTTGCGCGGTCGTTCTGGTCGTCAGGGGGATGCTGGTTCTTCCCGTTTCTACCTGTCGATGGAAGATGCGCTGATGCGTATTTTTGCTTCCGACCGAGTATCCGGCATGATGCGTAAACTGGGTATGAAGCCAGGCGAAGCCATTGAACACCCGTGGGTGACTAAAGCGATTGCCAACGCCCAGCGTAAAGTTGAAAGTCGTAACTTCGACATTCGTAAGCAACTGCTGGAATATGATGACGTGGCTAACGATCAGCGTCGCGCCATTTACTCCCAGCGTAACGAACTGCTGGATGTCAGCGATGTGAGCGAAACCATCAACAGCATTCGTGAAGATGTGTTCAAAGCCACCATTGATGCCTACATTCCGCCACAGTCGCTGGAAGAAATGTGGGATATTCCGGGGCTGCAGGAACGTCTGAAGAACGATTTCGACCTCGATTTACCAATTGCCGAGTGGCTGGATAAAGAACCAGAACTGCATGAAGAGACGCTGCGTGAGCGCATTCTGGCGCAGTCCATCGAAGTGTATCAGCGTAAAGAAGAAGTGGTTGGTGCTGAGATGATGCGTCACTTCGAGAAAGGCGTCATGCTGCAAACGCTTGACTCCCTGTGGAAAGAGCACCTGGCAGCGATGGACTATCTGCGTCAGGGTATCCACCTGCGTGGCTATGCACAGAAAGATCCGAAGCAGGAATACAAACGTGAATCGTTCTCCATGTTTGCAGCGATGCTGGAGTCGTTAAAATATGAAGTTATCAGCACGCTGAGCAAAGTCCAGGTACGTATGCCTGAAGAGGTTGAGGAGCTGGAACAACAGCGTCGTATGGAAGCCGAGCGTTTAGCGCAAATGCAGCAGCTTAGCCATCAGGATGACGACTCTGCAGCCGCAGCTGCACTGGCGGCGCAAACCGGTGAGCGCAAAGTAGGACGTAACGATCCTTGCCCGTGCGGTTCTGGTAAAAAATACAAGCAGTGCCATGGTCGCCTGCAATAAAAGCTAACAGTTGAAGTAAAAGGCGCAGGATTCTGCGCCTTTTTTATAGGTTTAAGACAATGAAAAAGCTGCAAATTGCGGTAGGTATTATTCGCAACGAGAACAATGAAATCTTTATAACGCGTCGCGCAGCAGATGCGCACATGGCGAATAAACTGGAGTTTCCCGGCGGTAAAATTGAAATGGGCGAAACGCCGGAACAGGCGGTGGTGCGTGAACTTCAGGAAGAAGTCGGGATTACCCCACAACATTTTTCGCTATTTGAAAAACTGGAATATGAATTCCCGGACAGGCATATAACTCTGTGGTTCTGGCTGGTCGAAAGCTGGGAAGGGGAGCCGTGGGGTAAAGAAGGGCAACCCGGTGAGTGGATGTCGCTAGTCGGTCTTAATGCCGATGATTTTCCGCCAGCCAATGAACCGGTAATTGCGAAGCTTAAGCGTCTGTAGGTCGGATAAGGCGTTCACGCCGCATCCGACATTTGCACAAGATGCCTGATGCGACGCTGTCCGCGTCTTATCAGGCCTACGTGCGGCATCAGACAAATGTCACTGCTTTGGCTCTTCGCTCCAGTCATCGCTTTCGGAAAGATCGCCACTGCTGGGGATTCGTTTTTCTTCAGCAGCCCATTCTCCGAGGTCGATCAGCTGACAACGTTTGGAGCAAAATGGCCGAAACGGGCTGATTTCACCCCACACCACCGTTTTCCCGCAGGTTGGGCAATTCACCGTAATAGTTTCTGACATTTTCACTCCTTAGCAACAGGCCAGTTCGAAATCCAGACGTTCCGGTACCTGTCCGTTTTCAGTGTCCAGCGGCATAAAACGAATGGCAAAACGGCTCTTATGTCCGGAAATTTGCGGATAAAGCTGTGAATCGAGCGACAGATTCAGGCGCAGCAAGTCGGCATCGCCACCGTTATCCTGATAAAAACCATTCAGGCTGGTTTGTTTACGGAAGGGAGCCGACTGGCGAATTAAATCCAGCACCATGGTAAGTGCCTGGGTGAGCGGGTTCAGGCTGGCAATCCAGGTTTCTACCTGGCTGTCGCGCTGCGCCTGGGGTAGATGCAGCCAAATGTGCAATGTAGGTAAATCAAAGCTGCAACAGCCGCCTGGGATGCTCAGTCGCTGACGCACCAGAGCAATCAAACGATCTTCACGCAGAAATTGCCCGATACGCGGCGCGGAAATTAATACGCTCCCCGCCGCTTTTAACTGCTGAATTAATGCTTCAATACGGCTCTGGTCCACGCCAGGCACGCCAATCCAGGTCTGGAGTTTACGTTGCTGCCGGTCAAGTTCTTTCAACAGCTCAGTGCGGACTTCGCCGCGCTCGAAAACATCCAGTAATTCACTGACATTACGGAAGAAATGCAGCGCGCCAGCGTGGTCAACGATGGGTAAATTAACGGTGAGTTGCTGAATCAAAAACTCAATGCGCAGCCATGTACGCATTTTTTCATTTAGTGGATGTTCAAAAAGGACCTGGGTCTGCATTACGGTTTTTCCTGTGAGACAAACTGCGACGCAAGCTGCAAATAGTGTGCGTGCAGGCGGGCAACATCCGATGCGATAGCATCCGGTGCGCCGTTATTATCAATGACGTCATCTGCCACGGCAAGGCGGGCTTCGCGCGTTGCCTGAGCAGCAAGGATTTGTTCGACATGCTCGCGAGTTACATCATCGCGCTGCATGGTGCGCTTAAGTTGCGTTTCTGGGCTGACATCCACCACCAGCACTCGATTCGCTTTTTTATACAGTGAGTTTTCTACCAGCAATGGCACAACCCACAGTACATAGGGGGAAGTAGCTTGCTGGATCTGGTGTTGCGTCTCTTGCTGAATCAGCGGATGCAGCAGGGCGTTAAGCCAGTTTTTCTCTTCCGGGTTGGCGAAGATCCGCTCGCGCAAGGCCCGGCGCTGCAATGTTCCATCAGCAGCAATCATGTTAGCGCCAAAGTGATCAGCAATGGCATGTAGCGCAGGTGCACCTGGTTCAACCACCTGACGCGCAATAATATCGGCATCAATGACGTTAATTCCGAGATCAGCAAACGCATTGGCAACGGTACTCTTGCCACTGCCAATGCCTCCCGTTAAGGCAACTATATACCTCATAATTTATATTCCCGGGAATTCATCATGATTATCAAAACGTTAAAAATGAGTGCACGAAAGCGAAATTGATGAAACGTTCGCTCACTATTTACCAGGTAAATTTATGGGATTGTAGCGTAAAAAAAGACAATTTCGCAGTCTTGCGCCGCATTGATTAGTGCGTATGATAGCGTCACTGGAGTTGCGCTCTTACCCTTATAGCCATTAACCCCAGGAATCCGCACATGCGTATTGAAGAAGATCTGAAGTTAGGTTTTAAAGACGTTCTCATCCGCCCTAAACGCTCCACTCTTAAAAGCCGTTCCGATGTTGAACTGGAACGTCAATTCACCTTCAAACATTCAGGTCAGAGCTGGTCCGGCGTGCCAATTATCGCCGCAAATATGGACACCGTAGGTACATTTTCTATGGCCTCTGCGCTGGCTTCTTTTGATATTTTGACTGCTGTGCATAAACACTATTCTGTCGAAGAGTGGCAAGCGTTTATCAACAATTCTTCCGCTGATGTGCTGAAACATGTGATGGTTTCTACCGGTACGTCTGATGCGGATTTCGAAAAAACTAAACAGATTCTCGACCTGAACCCGGCATTAAACTTCGTTTGTATTGATGTGGCGAATGGTTATTCCGAACACTTCGTGCAGTTCGTTGCGAAAGCGCGTGAAGCGTGGCCGACCAAAACCATTTGTGCTGGCAACGTAGTGACTGGTGAAATGTGTGAGGAGCTTATCCTCTCCGGTGCTGATATCGTTAAAGTTGGCATTGGCCCAGGTTCTGTTTGTACAACTCGCGTCAAAACAGGCGTCGGTTATCCGCAGCTTTCTGCGGTAATCGAATGTGCCGATGCGGCGCACGGTCTGGGCGGAATGATCGTCAGCGACGGTGGCTGCACCACGCCGGGCGATGTCGCAAAAGCCTTTGGCGGCGGTGCCGATTTCGTCATGCTTGGCGGCATGCTGGCGGGCCACGAAGAGAGCGGCGGTCGCATCGTTGAGGAGAACGGCGAGAAATTTATGCTGTTCTACGGCATGAGCTCCGAGTCTGCGATGAAACGTCACGTTGGCGGCGTTGCGGAATATCGCGCAGCAGAAGGTAAAACCGTTAAGCTGCCGCTGCGAGGCCCGGTTGAAAATACCGCGCGTGATATTTTGGGCGGCTTGCGTTCAGCTTGTACATACGTTGGGGCTTCACGCCTGAAAGAACTGACCAAGCGCACCACGTTTATTCGGGTGCAGGAACAAGAAAACCGCATCTTCAACAACCTGTAATCTCCCAACGCTGGCGTGGAGCAACACGCCAGCGTTATCCCATCCCACTCATCGCATCGCCTAAATGGAAAATTGGCAGATACATCGCCACCACCAGCGTACCGATAATTCCTCCCGTTATGATCAGCAACGCCGGTTCCAGTAAGGCTGCGAGGTTATCCGCCAGCGCCATTGTGTTATCCCGATGATGATGGGCGAGGTTGTCTAACATGAGATCCAGCGAGCCGGATGCCTCTCCCGTTCTCACTAATTGCAAACAGAGCGGGCTAAACTCACCGGCATTTTTTAGCGCCAGCCAGATGGGATGACCGTTACTGATATCGTGCTGGATTTGTGTCAGAAGTTGCACCCAGTACGGGCAGCGCATTGTTTCTCTGACGCTCTCTACGCCCTGTAAAAAAGTAATGCCTGCACTTTGTGTCAGCGCCAGAATCGTAAAGATCTGCGTGAGTTTTTGTCCCCTCATCAGTGAACCCATAATCGGGATTCGTAACAACAATTTCTGCCGCGCGATAAGCCAGGTAGGGCGGCGCATCAGCAACTTATTGGCTATCGCCAGCAGAAAGCCGAACAACACCAGCAGCCAGCCCCATTCGCCACTAAAGTCTGCCAGCGTCATGATCCCCTGCGTTAGTGCCGGTAGTGGGGTGTTGAAGGTCTTATAGATAGCGGCAAACTCCGGCAGAACAAAATGCAGCATTGCCACAACCACCATGATTGCCATCGCTAAAATGATGATGGGATAGCGCAACGCTGATTTCACTTTTTCGGTCAACTGACGCTGGGCTTTTTGCTGACGCGCCAGTTCAAAGCAGCATTCATCCAGCTTACCGGTCAGTTCACCCGTGCGGATCATCGCCTGATAGAGTGGCGGAAATACCTCTGACCAGGGTAATAAGGCATTGGAAAAAGCAATGCCCTGTTCGAGATCGTGCGCCAGCGATTGCAGCAACGCTTGCCATTGCTTACTGGGATGCTGTTCCGCCAGCAGTGCCAGCCCTTCAGAAAGCGTTAACCCGGCTTTGAGTAGCGTCGCCAGTTGATGAATGACTTCCGCGCTTTTATCTCCTCGCCACTGCGCAGAATTGATGGCGATTCGCTTCAGGCTAAGTGGGGTAACCATCTGTTGCTGTAGTGCCATGAGCAGCAAAGCACGGCTCTCTGCCCATAGCATCCCATCTTGCGCATTGCCGTCGCCGGTTATGCCATGCCAGCGCCAGAGTTGCTTACTCGCCATGCGGCATCCCCAGTACGCGGATTAACTCTTCAAAGGTGGTTAAGCCTTGCTCCACGGCCAGGCAGCCGTTTTCAAAAAGCGTACACATACCCGCCTGTCGTGCGTGCGTTTCCAGCGATTCAACGTCGGTATTAGCGGAAATAAGCTGACGAATGACCGGCGTTATGGGCAGAACTTCAAATAAGGCCGTACGACCATAAAAACCGTGGTAGCAATGTACACAACCGGGTGCCTGCCAGTGGGGCAGCGGCGACGGCCATACATTGACTGGAATATGGATGGGCTCCCCTTGCTGCCGGCGACAATGTGGGCAAAGTTTGCGTACCAGACGCTGGGCTATTACCAGCGTAAGCGCCGATGATAGCATCCAGCGGGCGACCCCCATTTGCTGTAAACGTACCAGCGTTTCGCAGGTGGAATTAGTGTGTAGGGTAGACAACACCAGGTGACCAGTTTGCGCCGCTTTAATAGCGATCTCTGCTGTTTCGCCATCGCGGATCTCTCCGATCATGATGACGTCAGGATCCTGGCGCAATAACGCACGCAAAACGCCCTGAAAGGTGAGCCCGGCACGCGGATGGATTTGCGTCTGGTTTAGTCCGGCTATGGGGATCTCAACCGGATCTTCGACGCTACAAATATTAATGTCAGCGGTATTCAGCGTTTGCAGGGCACTATAAAGCGTGACCGTTTTGCCGCTGCCGGTAGGGCCAGTTACCAGCACCAGTCCCTGTGGTTGTTGCAAGGCATGAGCAAAGTCCGCCAGTTGTAACGGCTGCATTCCAAGCGTGTTGACATCCAGTGCCTGACCCACCTGCTGTAACAACCTTAATACCACCTTTTCACCACCCCGACATGGTAAGGTCGCAATACGAAATGAGACGGCGTTTCCTGCCAGTTCGACAGTGAATTGCCCGTCCTGCGGCAGGCGATGTTCCGCAATATCCAGGTTTCCCAGCACTTTTAATCTGGCGGTTAATGCGACTCCGGCATCCGGTGAAACATCCGGTAAAGGATGCAATACGCCGTCGATACGCAAGCGGATGCGGTAGGCATTGTCCGCTGGTTCGATATGAATATCAGACGCGCGTTGTTCCAGCGCAGATTGTAACGTTCGAGCTAGCAACTCTGCTTTGGGCTGATGCTTCTCCTGAACAGCTACGGGCAATGTCTGTTGTGTGCGACTGGCGTGACCTTCCATTTGTTGGCGCGTCCAGCAGGTGATCTCAATACGTTTGGTGGTAGCGAAATGCAATGCGTCCAGCAACTCATGTGAGGGGGCATCGACCACCGCAACATGAACCACTTCTTCGCTGGCATCCAGCAAGACTCCCTGATAACGCAGACACAGGGCCGTGAGCTGTGGAATATTCATTGCCGCTCCTTAGTTGGCGTCATCAAAGCGGAAGACATCTTCGCAGGCTTGCTGCAATGCGCTGTCACTTTGAATATTGCAGTTGCGCGTCCAGCCGGTGACGCCGTTTGCGTTATCCCAACCCGGTGTCATGACGACGCTTAGTCCATTGAGACTTTCTTGCCCGGTCAGCGACACCACGCCTTTTGCCACACTCATGGCTGAAACATAGTGGGTGGTGGTAGGCGAGGGAATGCCATTGCTGCCACCGTCGCAGGTATCTAATCCACCATGTTCCAGCGCGCACAACTCTACGGCGGTACGGTAAGGCACAAAGGTTTGTAGCATGTCGGTGAGTGCGGCTTTGCGCAGGTAGTTTTGATAAGCGGGAATACCAATGGCGCTTAAAATGGCAATGATGCCAATAACCACCATCAGTTCGATAAGTGTAAAACCGCGTTGCTTGTCCATCTGTTTCGCTCCTTGATTTGGTTGGCGCTACTTTGGCAAACGCCATCAGCACAGGCGAGGGGCAAAAAACGAAACGGGAAAGCAGATTCCGAGGTTTTTTATTTCGTTGCAGCGAAAGACAAGAAATTTGCGAGGCGTTACGAAGAAAGTTGGGGAAGGGGAGATTATCCGCCCGCGATGGAGCGGATAAATCTGTCAACTATTAGCGAAAACGCATTGAAAGGTCGAGTGCTTGTACGTGTTTAGTTAGCGCACCGACGGAGATAAAGTCCACGCCCGTTTCGGCAAATTCACGCAGTGTTTTGTCAGTGACGTTGCCAGACACTTCCAGTAGCGCCTTGCCGTTGGTGCGTTTGACGGCTTCGCGCATCTGTTCTGTTTCGAAGTTATCCAGCATGATGATATCGGCTCCTGCTTTCAGGGCTTCATCAAGTTCTTCCAGATTCTCTACTTCGACTTCTACTGGCGCATCCGGGTGCAGCCAGGACGCTTTTTCGACCGCCTGGCGCACTGAGCCGGAGGCAATAATATGGTTTTCTTTGATCAGGAAGGCATCAGAAAGCCCCAGACGGTGATTCGCTCCGCCGCCGCAAAGTACCGCGTATTTCAGAGCTGAACGCAGGCCGGGTAAGGTTTTGCGCGTATCCAACAACTGCGTGTTGGTGCCTTCCAGCAATTCGACATAGTGGCGTACCTTACTGGCAACTCCTGAAAGGGTTTGCACAAAATTAAGCGCAGTGCGTTCGCCCGTTAACAGCACGCGGGATGGGCCTTCAAGTTCGAACAAGGATTGATTGGCATTGATGACATCGCCGTCATCCACATGCCAGATTATGGTGACATCGTCGCCTGCCAGTTGAATAAACACCTCTTCAACCCAGCGTTTGCCGCAAAAGACGCCATTCTCGCGGGTGATCACCGTGGCATGAGAGCGAGAATTTTCCGGTAAAAGTTTTGCCGTAATATCATTGTTGGCATCGACTGTTCCGCCTAAATCTTCCCGCAGCGCCTGGGCTACCGCGCCGGGGATATCGAGATTAATGCGTTCCAGCAGCTCGTCACGTCGGGTGTCAGGGTTATAGCGGCGAGGCGGCATGTTAAAACTCCAGATAGCTAACGAATCATAAGGTAGAAACATGCTACTCTGAACCGGGTATTAGCACCACATATAAGGAGATCCTGCATGTTGTTAGAACAGGGGTGGCTGGTTGGCGCGCGCCGCGTTCCCTCACCACATTACGATTGCCGCCCGGATGACGAAACACCCACCCTGCTGGTGGTGCACAATATTAGCCTGCCGCCAGGCGAGTTTGGCGGTCCGTGGATCGACGCATTATTCACTGGAACTATTGATCCGCAGGCACATCCTTTCTTTGCTGAGATCGCCCATTTGCGCGTCTCCGCTCACTGTTTGATTCGCCGTGATGGTGAAATAGTCCAGTATGTTCCTTTCGATAAACGTGCATGGCATGCGGGAGTCTCTCAGTATCAGGGGCGCGAACGCTGCAATGATTTTTCTATTGGGATTGAGCTTGAAGGCACCGATACGCTGGCGTATACCGATGCGCAGTATCAACAGCTTGCGGCGGTTACGCGGGCACTGATTGATTGCTATCCGGATATCGCTAAAAACATGACGGGCCATTGTGATATTGCGCCGGATCGGAAAACCGATCCCGGTCCTGCATTTGATTGGGCACGGTTTCGTGTGCTGGTCAGCAAGGAGACAACATGACGCTATTTACAACCTTACTGGTGTTAATTTTCGAGCGCCTGTTTAAGTTGGGCGAGCACTGGCAGCTTGATCATCGTCTTGAAGCGTTCTTTCGGCGGGTGAAACATTTTTCTCTCGGGCGCACGTTAGGCATGACCATTATTGCGATGGGCGTGACTTTTTTACTGTTACGCGCATTGCAGGGAGTATTGTTCAACGTTCCCACGCTACTGGTGTGGCTGCTGATTGGTTTGCTGTGTATTGGCGCAGGTAAAGTTCGTCTTCATTATCATGCTTATCTGACAGCTGCTTCACGTAATGATAGCCATGCCCGTGCCACGATGGCTGGCGAACTCACCATGATTCACGGCGTCCCGGCAGGCTGCGACGAACGTGAGTATTTGCGTGAGCTGCAAAATGCATTGCTGTGGATTAACTTTCGTTTTTATCTTGCACCGCTGTTCTGGCTGATTGTGGGGGGAACCTGGGGACCCGTTACGCTGATGGGGTATGCGTTTTTGCGTGCATGGCAATACTGGCTGGCGCGATATCAGACGCCGCATCATCGTTTACAGTCCGGCATTGATGCCGTGCTTCATGTACTGGATTGGGTGCCGGTTCGTCTTGCGGGTGTGGTATATGCCTTGATCGGTCATGGTGAGAAAGCGTTACCGGCCTGGTTTGCTTCGCTGGGTGATTTCCATACTTCGCAGTATCAGGTGTTAACGCGTCTGGCGCAGTTCTCTCTGGCGCGTGAACCGCATGTCGATAAGGTGGAGACGCCGAAGGCAGCGGTTTCAATGGCGAAGAAAACCTCGTTCGTGGTCGTGGTGGTGATTGCACTACTGACGATTTACGGGGCGTTGGTGTAAAGATTATTGCCCTCACCCTGTACGGGTGAGGGCGTAGAGAGATTAATGCGCTTTTACGGCTTTGGCGGTTTTCTCTTTAAACAGATAGCCGATACCTAACACGATCAGCCATACCGGGATCAGGTATACCGAAATCGCCATTCCTGGGGTCATCAGCATAATCACCAGTACCGCCGCCATAAACAGCAGGCAGATCCAGTTACCCAGCGGATAAAGCAGAGCAGGGAAGCGAGTTACCACGCCTTGTTCCTGCTTGGCGCGACGGAATTTCATATGCGCCAGGCTAATCATCGCCCAGTTGATTACCAGTGCAGATACCACCAGCGCCATTAACAGTCCGAAAGCGGACTCTGGGGCAAGGTAGTTAATCAGTACGCACAACGCCGTTACCAGTGCAGACACCAGAATGGTATTTACTGGTACACCACGTTTATCGACAGACGCCAGCGCTTTTGGCGCATTACCCTGTTGTGCCAGACCAAACAGCATACGGCTGTTGCAATATACGCAGCTGTTGTACACGGAGAGAGCCGCAGTCAGTACCACGATGTTCAGCGCATTCGCCACAAAGGTATCGCCTAACTCGTGGAAGATCAGCACAAACGGACTGGTATCGGCGGTAACGCGGGTCCACGGCATCAGTGAGAGCAGAACGGCTAACGAACCAATATAGAAAATCAGGATGCGGTAGATAACCTGGTTAGTTGCTTTCGGTATACTTTGCTCCGGGTTATCAGCTTCTGCTGCGGTGATCCCCACCAGTTCCAGACCACCGAACGAGAACATGATAATCGCCATCATCATCACCAGCCCGGTGAAGCCGTGCGGCAGGAAACCACCCTGATCCCACAGGTTGCTAACGGTCGCCTGCGGGCCGCCGTTGCCACTGAATAGCAGCCAGCCGCCGAAGATGATCATCGCTACCACCGCGATAACTTTGATAATGGCAAACCAGAACTCCATCTCGCCAAACACTTTAACGTTGGTCAGGTTGATGGCGTTAATCACCACAAAGAATACGGCGGCAGAAACCCAGGTGGGGATTTCCGGATACCAGAACTGAATGTATTTACCCACGGCAGTCAGCTCAGCCATGGCAACTAAAACGTACAGTACCCAGTAGTTCCAGCCAGAGGCGAAACCGGCAAAACTGCCCCAGTATTTATAAGCAAAGTGGCTAAAGGAGCCTGCGACAGGTTCTTCGACCACCATTTCACCCAGCTGACGCATGATCAGAAAGGCGATAAAACCAGCAATGGCGTAACCCAGGATAATCCCTGGCCCTGCGGACTGTATTACGGAGGCGCTACCCAGGAATAACCCGGTCCCTATCGCGCCACCCAGCGCGATAAGCTGAATATGGCGGTTTTTAAGGCCGCGCTTTAGCTGCTCGCCGTGCTGTTGACCTTCCATCATGAAACCTCGTGCGGTGGTTGTTTTTTTGATCTACGCAGTGATGCGTGTGTAAGTTTGCAATTCCGTTTGTTGTATTAATTTGTTTACATCAAAGAAGTTTGAATTGTTACAAAAAGACTTCCGTCAGATCAAGAATAATGGTATGCGGCAGCGAATGCACCCGCTTTATGCATGGTTGAAGATGAGTTGCTTAAAAAGAAACCGTTTGTAAAGCTCAGCCTCAACCCCTCTCAATATGTAGAATGAATTTAAATTCGTTTTAATTGAATTAAAAAACACAAAATTGGTAAGTGAATCGGTTCAATTCGGATTTTTATAGTTTAATAATCGTTAAAAAACTCCTTTCCTACGTAAAGTCTACATTTGTGCATAGTTACAACTTTGAAACGTTATATATGTCAAGTTGTTAAAATGTGCACAGTTTCATGATTTCAATCAAAACCTGTATGGACATAAGGTGAATACTTTGTTACTTTAGCGTCACAGACATGAAATTGGTAAGACCAATTGACTTCGGCAAGTGGCTTAAGACAGGAACTCATGGCCTACAGCAAAATCCGCCAACCAAAACTCTCCGATGTGATTGAGCAGCAACTGGAGTTTTTGATCCTCGAAGGCACTCTCCGCCCGGGCGAAAAACTCCCACCGGAACGCGAACTGGCAAAACAGTTTGACGTCTCCCGTCCCTCCTTGCGTGAGGCGATTCAACGTCTCGAAGCGAAGGGCTTGTTGCTTCGTCGCCAGGGTGGCGGCACTTTTGTCCAGAGCAGCCTATGGCAAAGCTTCAGCGATCCGCTGGTGGAGCTGCTCTCCGACCATCCTGAGTCACAGTATGACTTGCTCGAAACACGACACGCCCTGGAAGGTATCGCCGCTTATTACGCCGCGCTGCGTAGTACCGATGAAGACAAGGAACGCATCCGTGAACTCCACCACGCCATAGAGCTGGCGCAGCAGTCTGGCGATCTGGACGCGGAATCAAACGCCGTACTCCAGTATCAGATTGCCGTCACCGAAGCGGCCCACAATGTGGTTCTGCTTCATCTGCTAAGGTGTATGGAGCCGATGTTGGCCCAGAATGTCCGCCAGAACTTCGAATTGCTCTATTCGCGTCGCGAGATGCTGCCGCTGGTGAGTAGTCACCGCACCCGCATATTTGAAGCGATTATGGCCGGTAAGCCGGAAGAAGCGCGCGAAGCATCGCATCGCCATCTGGCCTTTATCGAAGAAATTTTGCTCGACAGAAGTCGTGAAGAGAGCCGCCGTGAGCGTTCTCTGCGTCGTCTGGAGCAACGAAAGAATTAGTGATTTTTCTGGTAAAAATTATCCAGAAGATGTTGTAAATCAAGCGCATATAAAAGCGCGGCAACTAAACGTAGAACCTGTCTTATTGAGCTTTCCGGCGAGAGTTCAATGGGACAGGTTCCAGAAAACTCAACGTTATTAGATAGATAAGGAATAACCCATGTCAGAACGTTTCCCAAATGACGTGGATCCGATCGAAACTCGCGACTGGCTCCAGGCGATCGAATCGGTCATCCGTGAAGAAGGTGTTGAGCGTGCTCAGTATCTGATCGACCAACTGCTTGCTGAAGCCCGCAAAGGCGGTGTAAACGTAGCCGCAGGCACAGGTATCAGCAACTACATCAACACCATCCCCGTTGAAGAACAACCGGAGTATCCGGGTAATCTGGAACTGGAACGCCGTATTCGTTCAGCTATCCGCTGGAACGCCATCATGACGGTGCTGCGTGCGTCGAAAAAAGACCTCGAACTGGGCGGCCATATGGCGTCCTTCCAGTCTTCCGCAACCATTTATGATGTGTGCTTTAACCACTTCTTCCGTGCACGCAACGAGCAGGATGGCGGCGACCTGGTTTACTTCCAGGGCCACATCTCCCCGGGCGTGTACGCTCGTGCTTTCCTGGAAGGTCGTCTGACTCAGGAGCAGCTGGATAACTTCCGTCAGGAAGTTCACGGCAATGGCCTCTCTTCCTATCCGCACCCGAAACTGATGCCGGAATTCTGGCAGTTCCCGACCGTATCTATGGGTCTGGGGCCGATTGGTGCTATTTACCAGGCTAAATTCCTGAAATATCTGGAACACCGTGGCCTGAAAGATACCTCTAAACAGACCGTTTACGCGTTCCTCGGCGACGGTGAAATGGACGAACCGGAATCCAAAGGTGCGATCACCATCGCTACCCGTGAAAAACTGGATAACCTGGTCTTCGTTATCAACTGTAACCTGCAGCGTCTTGACGGCCCGGTCACCGGTAACGGCAAGATCATCAACGAACTGGAAGGCATCTTCGAAGGTGCTGGCTGGAACGTGATCAAAGTGATGTGGGGTAGCCGTTGGGATGAACTGCTGCGTAAAGATACCAGCGGTAAACTGATCCAGCTGATGAACGAAACCGTTGACGGCGACTACCAGACCTTCAAATCGAAAGATGGTGCGTACGTTCGTGAACACTTCTTCGGTAAATATCCTGAAACCGCAGCACTGGTTGCAGACTGGACTGACGAGCAGATCTGGGCACTGAACCGTGGTGGTCACGATCCGAAGAAAATCTACGCTGCATTCAAGAAAGCGCAGGAAACCAAAGGCAAAGCGACAGTAATCCTTGCTCATACCATTAAAGGTTACGGCATGGGCGACGCGGCTGAAGGTAAAAACATCGCGCACCAGGTTAAGAAAATGAACATGGACGGCGTGCGTCACATCCGCGACCGTTTCAATGTGCCGGTGTCTGATGCAGATATCGAAAAACTGCCGTACATCACCTTCCCGGAAGGTTCTGAAGAGCATACCTATCTGCATGCACAGCGTCAGAAACTGCACGGTTATCTGCCAAGCCGTCAGCCGAACTTCACCGAGAAGCTTGAGCTGCCGAGCCTGCAAGACTTCGGCGCGCTGCTGGAAGAGCAGAGCAAAGAGATCTCTACCACTATCGCTTTCGTTCGTGCCCTGAACGTAATGCTGAAGAACAAGTCGATCAAAGATCGTCTGGTACCGATCATCGCCGACGAAGCGCGTACTTTCGGTATGGAAGGTCTGTTCCGTCAGATTGGTATTTACAGCCCGAACGGTCAGCAGTACACCCCGCAGGACCGCGAGCAGGTTGCTTACTATAAAGAAGACGAGAAAGGTCAGATTCTGCAGGAAGGGATCAACGAGCTGGGCGCAGGTTGTTCCTGGCTGGCAGCGGCGACCTCTTACAGCACCAACAATCTGCCGATGATCCCGTTCTACATCTATTACTCGATGTTCGGCTTCCAGCGTATCGGCGATCTGTGCTGGGCGGCTGGCGACCAGCAAGCGCGTGGCTTCCTGATCGGCGGTACTTCCGGTCGTACCACCCTGAACGGTGAAGGTCTGCAGCACGAAGATGGTCACAGCCACATTCAGTCGCTGACTATCCCGAACTGTATCTCTTACGACCCGGCTTACGCTTACGAAGTTGCTGTCATCATGCATGACGGTCTGGAGCGTATGTACGGTGAAAAACAAGAGAACGTTTACTACTACATCACTACGCTGAACGAAAACTACCACATGCCGGCAATGCCGGAAGGTGCTGAGGAAGGTATCCGTAAAGGTATCTACAAACTCGAAACCATTGAAGGTAGCAAAGGTAAAGTTCAGCTGCTGGGCTCCGGTTCTATCCTGCGTCACGTCCGTGAAGCGGCAGAGATCCTGGCGAAAGATTACGGCGTAGGTTCTGACGTTTATAGCGTGACCTCCTTCACCGAGCTGGCGCGTGATGGTCAGGATTGTGAACGCTGGAACATGCTTCATCCGCTGGAAACTCCGCGCGTTCCGTATATCGCTCAGGTGATGAACGACGCTCCGGCAGTGGCATCTACCGACTATATGAAACTGTTCGCTGAGCAGGTCCGTACTTACGTACCGGCTGACGACTACCGCGTACTGGGTACTGATGGCTTCGGTCGTTCCGACAGCCGTGAGAACCTGCGTCACCACTTCGAAGTTGATGCTTCTTATGTCGTGGTTGCGGCGCTGGGCGAACTGGCTAAACGTGGCGAAATCGATAAGAAAGTGGTTGCTGACGCAATCGCCAAATTCAACATCGATGCAGATAAAGTTAACCCGCGTCTGGCGTAAGAGGTAAAAGAATAATGGCTATCGAAATCAAAGTACCGGACATCGGGGCTGATGAAGTTGAAATCACCGAGATCCTGGTCAAAGTGGGCGACAAAGTTGAAGCCGAACAGTCGCTGATCACCGTAGAAGGCGACAAAGCCTCTATGGAAGTTCCGTCTCCGCAGGCGGGTATCGTTAAAGAGATCAAAGTCTCTGTTGGCGATAAAACCCAGACCGGCGCACTGATTATGATTTTCGATTCCGCCGACGGTGCAGCAGACGCTGCACCTGCTCAGGCAGAAGAGAAGAAAGAAGCAGCTCCGGCAGCAGCACCCGCGGCTGCGGCGGCAAAAGACGTTAACGTTCCGGATATCGGCAGCGACGAAGTTGAAGTGACCGAAATCCTGGTGAAAGTTGGCGATAAAGTTGAAGCTGAACAGTCGCTGATCACCGTAGAAGGCGATAAAGCTTCTATGGAAGTTCCGGCTCCGTTTGCTGGCACCGTGAAAGAGATCAAAGTGAACGTGGGTGACAAAGTGTCTACCGGCTCGCTGATTATGGTCTTCGAAGTCGCGGGTGAAGCAGGCGCGGCAGCTCCGGCGGCTAAACAGGAAGCGGCTCCGGCAGCGGCCCCTGCACCAGCGGCTGGCGTGAAAGAAGTTAACGTTCCGGATATCGGCGGTGACGAAGTTGAAGTGACCGAAGTGATGGTGAAAGTGGGCGACAAAGTTGCCGCTGAACAGTCACTGATTACCGTAGAAGGCGACAAAGCTTCTATGGAAGTTCCGGCTCCGTTTGCAGGCGTCGTGAAGGAACTGAAAGTCAACGTTGGCGATAAAGTGAAAACTGGCTCGCTGATTATGATCTTCGAAGTTGAAGGCGCAGCGCCTGCGGCGGCTCCGGCGAAACAGGAAGCGGCAGCGCCGGCTCCGGCAGCAAAAGCTGAAGCTCCGGCAGCAGCTCCGGCTGCGAAAGCCGAAGGCAAATCTGAATTTGCTGAAAACGACGCTTACGTTCACGCGACTCCGCTGATCCGCCGTCTGGCACGCGAGTTTGGCGTTAACCTGGCGAAAGTGAAGGGCACTGGCCGTAAAGGTCGTATCCTGCGCGAAGACGTTCAGGCTTACGTGAAAGAAGCTATCAAACGTGCAGAAGCAGCTCCGGCGGCGACTGGCGGCGGTATCCCAGGCATGCTGCCGTGGCCGAAGGTGGACTTCAGCAAGTTTGGTGAAATCGAAGAAGTGGAACTGGGCCGTATCCAGAAAATTTCTGGTGCGAACCTGAGCCGTAACTGGGTGATGATCCCGCATGTTACTCACTTCGACAAAACCGATATCACCGAGCTGGAAGCGTTCCGTAAACAGCAGAACGAAGAAGCGGCGAAACGTAAGCTGGATGTGAAGATCACCCCGGTTGTCTTCATCATGAAAGCCGTTGCTGCAGCTCTTGAGCAGATGCCTCGCTTCAACAGTTCGTTGTCGGAAGACGGTCAGCGTCTGACCCTGAAGAAATACATCAACATCGGTGTGGCGGTGGATACCCCGAACGGTCTGGTTGTTCCGGTATTCAAAGACGTCAACAAGAAAGGCATCATCGAGCTGTCTCGCGAGCTGATGACTATTTCTAAGAAAGCGCGTGACGGTAAGCTGACTGCGGGCGAAATGCAGGGCGGTTGCTTCACCATCTCCAGCATCGGCGGCCTGGGTACTACCCACTTCGCGCCGATTGTGAACGCGCCGGAAGTGGCTATCCTCGGCGTTTCCAAGTCCGCGATGGAGCCGGTGTGGAATGGTAAAGAGTTCGTGCCGCGTCTGATGCTGCCGATTTCTCTCTCCTTCGACCACCGCGTGATCGACGGTGCTGATGGTGCCCGTTTCATTACCATCATTAACAACACGCTGTCTGACATTCGCCGTCTGGTGATGTAAGTAAAAGAGCCGGCCCAACGGCCGGCTTTTTTCTGGTAATCTCATGAATGTATTGAGGTTATTAGCGAATAGACAAATCGGTTGCCGTTTGTTGTTTAAAAATTGTTAACAATTTTGTAAAATACCGACGGATAGAACGACCCGGTGGTGGTTAGGGTATTACTTCACATACCCTATGGATTTCTGGGTGCAGCAAGGTAGCAAGCGCCAGAATCCCCAGGAGCTTACATAAGTAAGTGACTGGGGTGAGGGCGTGAAGCTAACGCCGCTGCGGCCTGAAAGACGACGGGTATGACCGCCGGAGATAAATATATAGAGGTCATGATGAGTACTGAAATCAAAACTCAGGTCGTGGTACTTGGGGCAGGCCCCGCAGGTTACTCCGCTGCCTTCCGTTGCGCTGATTTAGGTCTGGAAACCGTAATCGTAGAACGTTACAACACCCTTGGCGGTGTTTGCCTGAACGTCGGCTGTATCCCTTCTAAAGCACTGCTGCACGTAGCAAAAGTTATCGAAGAAGCCAAAGCGCTGGCTGAACACGGTATCGTCTTCGGCGAACCGAAAACCGATATTGACAAGATTCGTACCTGGAAAGAGAAAGTAATCAATCAGCTGACCGGTGGTCTGGCTGGTATGGCGAAAGGCCGCAAAGTCAAAGTGGTCAACGGTCTGGGTAAATTCACCGGGGCTAACACCCTGGAAGTTGAAGGTGAGAACGGCAAAACCGTGATCAACTTCGACAATGCGATCATTGCAGCGGGTTCTCGCCCGATCCAACTGCCGTTTATTCCGCATGAAGATCCGCGTATCTGGGACTCCACTGACGCGCTGGAACTGAAAGAAGTACCAGAACGCCTGCTGGTAATGGGTGGCGGTATCATCGGTCTGGAAATGGGCACCGTATACCACGCGCTGGGTTCACAGATTGACGTGGTTGAAATGTTCGACCAGGTTATCCCGGCAGCTGACAAAGACATCGTTAAAGTCTTCACCAAGCGTATCAGCAAGAAATTCAACCTGATGCTGGAAACCAAAGTTACCGCCGTTGAAGCGAAAGAAGACGGTATTTATGTGACGATGGAAGGCAAAAAAGCACCCGCTGAACCGCAGCGTTACGACGCCGTGCTGGTAGCGATTGGTCGTGTGCCGAACGGTAAAAACCTCGACGCAGGCAAAGCTGGCGTGGAAGTGGACGACCGTGGTTTCATCCGCGTTGACAAACAGCTGCGTACCAACGTACCGCACATCTTTGCTATCGGCGATATCGTCGGTCAGCCGATGCTGGCACACAAAGGTGTTCACGAAGGTCACGTTGCCGCTGAAGTTATCGCCGGTAAGAAACACTACTTCGATCCGAAAGTTATCCCGTCCATCGCCTATACCGAACCAGAAGTTGCATGGGTAGGTCTGACTGAGAAAGAAGCGAAAGAGAAAGGCATCAGCTATGAAACCGCCACCTTCCCGTGGGCTGCTTCTGGTCGTGCTATCGCTTCCGACTGCGCAGACGGTATGACCAAGCTGATTTTCGACAAAGAATCTCACCGTGTGATCGGTGGTGCGATTGTCGGTACCAACGGCGGCGAGCTGCTGGGTGAAATCGGCCTGGCAATCGAAATGGGTTGTGATGCTGAAGACATCGCACTGACCATCCACGCGCACCCGACTCTGCACGAGTCTGTGGGCCTGGCGGCAGAAGTGTTCGAAGGTAGCATTACCGACCTGCCGAACCCGAAAGCGAAGAAGAAGTAATTGTTCGTTTGCCGGAACATCCGGCAATTAAAAAAGCGGCTAACCACGCCGCTTTTTTTACGTCTGCAATTTACCTTTCCTGTCGCCTTGCTCCGCGCTCAGAGAGACGTTCGCGTACTGCTGACCGTTGCTCGTTATTCAGCCTGACAGTATGGTTACTGTCGTTTAGACGTTGTGGGCGGCTCTCCTGAACTTTTTCCCGAAAAACCTGACGTTGTTCAGGTGATGCTGATTGAACACGCTGGCGGGCGTTATCACGTTGCTGTTGGTTCAGTGGGCGCTGCTGTACTTTTTCCTTAAACACCTGGCGCTGCTCAGGCGAGGCTGACTGAATACGCTCACGCGCTGCGTCTCTTCGCTGCTGGATCTGTGGGTTAGTCTGCATTTTCTCGCGGACTGCCTGGCGCTGCTCAGGCGAGGCCGACTGATAACGCTGACGAGCGGCGTCCTTTTGTTGCTGGGTCAGTGGTTGGCGACGGCTGAAGTCGCGGAAGTCGTCATAGCTCCCATAGTTTTCAGCTTCATTAAACCGCTGTGCCGCTGCCTGACGTTGGGTATCTCGTGTAATGACGGGGGCGGCGTGTGTTCGTTGCTGAAACTGACTTGCTGCCGCCTGACGCTGGCTGTCGCGTGTTGGAGCAGGTAGCTGCGTGGCGCTCATTCCGCCGTTGACATCGGTTTGATGAAACCGCTTTGCCATATCCTGATCATGATAGGGCACACCATTACGGTAGTTTGGATTGTGCCGCCATGCCATATTCTTATCAGTAAGATGCTCACCGGTGATACGGTTGAAATTGTTGACGTCGATATTGATGTTGTAGCCGTTGTGTTGCCAGCCATTACCGTCACGATGACCGCCATCGTGGTGATGATAATCATCATCGTCATGATGATGATGGTCATGATCGT
Organism: Escherichia sp. KCJ4928; assembly: GCF_004352695.1. Lineage (NCBI taxonomy): Bacteria > Pseudomonadati > Pseudomonadota > Gammaproteobacteria > Enterobacterales > Enterobacteriaceae > Escherichia > Escherichia sp. KCJ4928. The sequence continues at coordinate 10,853 of NZ_SJWV01000008.1, read as the reverse complement.
CGTCATCCCAGTCGATGCTGCTGAATAGTGCGTACGTGGTAGCAACACCCATGCTATAGCCGAATCCGCGCACAAAGCTGTCAATAAACGGTTCTCCGGCTGGTGGTGGCAGATAAACCGGCGGATACGCAGTATTGGCCCAGTTCCCGTAAACCACGGTTGGGTTGTAGTTGGGAATATAGACCACATCAGGATTGGCGGGCTCAATGGAAATGACGGTTGTTGCAGGCTCTGTAATGACGGGGCTGGCAGTTAAAACGGTATTGGATGGTATGACGGGTGCCGTGACTGTCTGTTTTACCGGTACAGCTTTCTTCGTTGTGGTAATAACTTTTTGTTCGGTTGATGACTTCAGCGAACCGGTTTGTTGCGCCAGTTGCCGCAATCGCTGTACCGAGTCCATCACGTCCTGCGGCTGCGCCAGAAAAGCATCGCCCAGGTTTTGCACCCATTGCGGGTTTTCGCCCATCAATGCCATCAATTGTGGAAAGGCCACCAGTGATTTAACGCTGGCGTCCCACGGCTGGTCAGATACCGCCTGAATAGCAGCATCGCCTTGTTTAAGTGGATTATCGTGCGACCATTGCACTGCTTGAGCAACGTTTGCCGGATAGGTTGATGCCATTAACACTTGTGAAAGCAGAGAATCGGGGTACAGCGCGACAGGCGCAACCCATTGATCGATTTGTGCAGTGCTGAATGCGGATTTGACGACGGCGGGCGTTACGGGCGGTGCGGAAACCGTTGCAGGAAGCGTAACTGCGGTGATGTCAGGCGCAGTCTGTTGTGTCGATTGCGGTTCCACAGGCGCTTCCACTGTGCGGCTTTTTATATATAGCCCGGTAGAGGCGGCACAAAGCCCGGCACTGCAAATTAGCGCCAGCACATGGGGTTTAAACGGCAAAGTCATTTTCATAATTCGGATCTCAAGGAAATCGCAATGGTCGGCGAACTGCCACCCGCAGGTGCTGTGAATCCGAGTATAAAGAGGCGGTAGTTTAAATTTTGACTAATCTTGGGATTCGTTGAGAAAGGTGATTATCACCATGCGAATTAACGAAGTTTTTACGGAGGGAAACAATCTCTAGACCATCCTTAACGATTCAGCCACTTTTTTATGTTGCTTTTTTGTAAACAGATTAACACATCGTCAAAATCCTGCTATTCTGCCCGTTGCGGTACTGGGCATTTACCCTACAAACTGCTGTCTCACAGGAGCGTGAAGAGAATCGCCTGCCGCACTATGACAATGAGAGCGAGGAGAACCGTCGTGCTAGAAGAATACCGTAAGCACGTAGCTGAGCGTGCCGCTGAGGGGATTGCGCCCAAACCCCTGGATGCAAACCAAATGGCCGCACTTGTAGAGCTGCTGAAAAACCCGCCCGCGGGCGAAGAAGAATTCCTGTTAGATCTGTTAACCAACCGTGTTCCCCCAGGCGTCGATGAAGCCGCCTATGTCAAAGCAGGCTTCCTGGCTGCTATCGCGAAAGGCGAAGCCAAATCCCCTCTGCTGACTCCGGAAAAAGCCATCGAACTGCTGGGCACCATGCAGGGTGGTTACAACATTCATCCGCTGATCGACGCGCTGGATGATGCCAAACTGGCACCTATTGCTGCCAAAGCACTTTCTCACACGCTGCTGATGTTCGATAACTTCTATGACGTAGAAGAGAAAGCGAAAGCAGGCAACGAATATGCGAAGCAGGTTATGCAGTCCTGGGCGGATGCCGAATGGTTCCTGAATCGCCCGGCGCTGGCTGAAAAACTGACCGTTACCGTCTTCAAAGTCACTGGCGAAACTAACACCGATGACCTTTCTCCGGCACCGGATGCGTGGTCACGCCCGGATATCCCACTGCACGCGCTGGCGATGCTGAAAAACGCCCGTGAAGGTATTGAGCCAGACCAGCCTGGTGTTGTTGGTCCGATCAAGCAAATCGAAGCTCTGCAACAGAAAGGTTTCCCGCTGGCGTACGTCGGTGACGTTGTGGGTACGGGTTCTTCGCGTAAATCCGCCACTAACTCCGTTCTGTGGTTTATGGGCGATGATATTCCACATGTGCCGAACAAACGCGGCGGTGGTTTGTGCCTCGGCGGTAAAATTGCACCCATCTTCTTTAACACGATGGAAGACGCGGGTGCACTGCCAATCGAAGTCGACGTCTCTAACCTGAACATGGGCGACGTGATTGACGTTTACCCGTACAAAGGTGAAGTGCGTAACCACGAAACCGGCGAACTGCTGGCGACCTTCGAACTGAAAACCGACGTGCTGATTGATGAAGTGCGTGCTGGTGGCCGTATTCCGCTGATTATCGGGCGTGGCCTGACCACCAAAGCGCGTGAAGCACTTGGTCTGCCGCACAGTGATGTGTTCCGTCAGGCGAAAGATGTCGCTGAGAGCGATCGCGGCTTCTCGCTGGCGCAAAAAATGGTAGGCCGTGCCTGTGGCGTGAAAGGCATTCGTCCGGGCGCGTACTGTGAACCGAAAATGACTTCTGTAGGTTCCCAGGACACCACCGGCCCGATGACCCGTGATGAACTGAAAGACCTGGCGTGCCTGGGCTTCTCGGCTGACCTGGTGATGCAGTCTTTCTGCCACACCGCGGCGTATCCGAAGCCAGTTGACGTGAACACGCACCACACGCTGCCTGACTTCATTATGAACCGTGGCGGTGTGTCGCTGCGTCCGGGTGACGGCGTCATTCACTCCTGGCTGAACCGTATGCTGCTGCCGGATACCGTCGGTACCGGTGGTGATTCCCATACCCGTTTCCCGATCGGTATCTCTTTCCCGGCGGGTTCTGGTCTGGTGGCATTTGCAGCCGCAACAGGCGTAATGCCGCTGGATATGCCGGAATCCGTTCTGGTGCGCTTCAAAGGCAAAATGCAGCCGGGCATCACCCTGCGCGATCTGGTACATGCCATTCCGCTGTATGCGATCAAACAAGGTCTGCTGACCGTTGAGAAGAAAGGCAAGAAAAACATCTTCTCTGGCCGCATCCTGGAAATTGAAGGTCTGCCGGATCTGAAAGTTGAGCAGGCATTTGAACTGACCGATGCGTCCGCCGAGCGTTCTGCCGCTGGTTGTACCATCAAGCTGAACAAAGAACCGATCATCGAATACCTGAACTCTAACATCGTCCTGCTGAAGTGGATGATCGCGGAAGGTTACGGCGATCGTCGCACCCTGGAACGTCGTATTCAGGGCATGGAAAAATGGCTGGCGAATCCTGAGCTGCTGGAAGCCGATGCAGATGCTGAATACGCGGCAGTGATCGACATCGATCTGGCGGATATTAAAGAGCCAATCCTCTGTGCACCGAACGACCCGGATGACGCGCGTCCGCTGTCTGCGGTACAGGGTGAGAAGATCGACGAAGTATTTATCGGTTCCTGCATGACCAACATCGGTCACTTCCGTGCTGCGGGTAAACTGCTGGATGCGCACAAAGGCCAACTGCCGACCCGCCTGTGGGTGGCACCGCCAACCCGTATGGACGCCGCGCAGTTGACTGAAGAAGGCTACTACAGCGTCTTCGGTAAGAGTGGTGCGCGTATCGAGATCCCTGGCTGTTCCCTGTGTATGGGTAACCAGGCGCGTGTGGCAGACGGCGCGACGGTGGTTTCCACCTCGACCCGTAACTTCCCGAACCGTCTGGGGACTGGCGCGAATGTCTTCCTGGCTTCTGCGGAACTGGCTGCTGTTGCGGCGCTGATTGGCAAACTACCGACGCCGGAAGAGTACCAGACCTACGTGGCGCAGGTGGATAAAACTGCCGTTGATACTTACCGTTACCTGAACTTCAACCAGCTTTCTCAGTACACTGAAAAAGCCGATGGTGTGATTTTCCAGACTGCGGTTTAATAAGTAAGCGCACGCGCTGCGCATAAACGACACAATGCCCGGTGAATGAGATTCCCGGGCATTTTTTTATCTCTAAACCATCGCCGTTCCGCTGTTTTTCTCCGGTAAGGCTGCGATAATTACATCAATGGCGCAATGCGATTTCGGCGCATTGCCGGGAGCAGAGGAACACACTATGGATTACGAATTTCTGCGCGATATTACCGGAGTGGTAAAGGTGCGTATGTCCATGGGGCATGAAGTGGTCGGGCACTGGTTTAATGAAGAGGTGAAAGAAAACCTGGCCTTGCTTGATGAAGTGGAACAAGCAGCGCACGCACTGAAAGGTAGCGAACGGTCCTGGCAACGGGCAGGGCATGAATACACCCTGTGGATGGACGGTGAAGAGGTGATGGTTCGCGCCAATCAACTGGAATTCGCTGGCGATGAAATGGAAGAGGGGATGAACTACTACGACGAAGAAAGCCTGTCGCTATGCGGCGTTGAGGATTTTCTGCAGGTCGTGGCGGCTTACCGTAATTTCGTGCAGCAGAAGTAAATAAATCTGGCGGAGCCTGGGAGCTCCGCCAGAGCCGTTAAACAGCTGGCATATTGCGCCCGTAATAAATCTCGCGCATCTCTTTCCACAGCGCAGCGGTAATTTCCTGGCGCTCGCTGTCGGTTAAGTCTTCCGGTTTGGTGTGGAACATGTAGTGCTTAAGGTCGAACTCTTTAAGCAACATCTTGGTATGGAAGATATTTTCCTGATAGACGTTCACATCCACCATGTCATACAGCGCCTTCATATCGTCAGACATAAAGTTCTGAATCGAATTAATCTCATGGTCGATAAAGTGCTTCATACCGTTAATGTCGCGAGTAAAACCGCGCACGCGATAATCAATGGTTACGATATCGGACTCAAGCTGGTGGATCAGGTAATTCAGCGCCTTCAGCGGAGAAATCACGCCGCAGGTAGAGACTTCAATATCGGCGCGGAAGGTACATAAACCGCCTTCAGGATGACTTTCCGGGTAGGTATGTACGCAAATATGACTTTTATCGAGATGGGCAACCACCGTTTCTGGCAGTGGGCCGGGGTGTTCTGTTTTGTCGATGAGTTTCGGGTCAACCGGTTCTTCACTCACCAGAATAGTGACGCTGGCACCCTGTGGTTCGTAATCCTGGCGGGCGATGTTAAGAATATTGGCCCCGATAATGGAACAGGTTTCTGACAGGATTTCGGTCAGACGGTTGGCATTATAGAGTTCATCGATATAAGCAATATAACCGTCGCGCTCTTCGGCAGTTTTGGCGTAGCAGATATCGTAAATACAAAAACTCAGACTTTTGGTCAGATTATTAAAGCCATGCAGTTTCAGTTTTTTCAATTTCTTATCTTCTCCTTAGGACGGCTGTGAAGCCAGTGCGTCTTGCAGATACTGAGGTAAGGCAAAAGCTGCCGTATGGATTGCCGGATTGTAATAACGGCATTTCAGGCCAGAAGCGAGAAAACGCGCCTGAATAATTTCGGTTGAGAGATGGCGTAAGGCGTCGTTATCTGTCGCCCATGCAAAAGTCATGATACCGCCGTAATAGGTCGGGATCGCCGCCTGATAAAAGCCAACGTCGCTGAAGTAATGGCTGAGTTTGCGATGGCTGTCGATGGCTTCTTCCTGCTGTAAAAAGCAGACGCCGTTTTGTGCGACGAAGATACCGCCAGGATTCAGGCAACGTTTGCAGCCTTCATAAAATGCTGAGGTGAACAGACTTTCGCCGGGACCGATAGGATCGGTGCAGTCGGAGATAATGACATCAAAGGTCTGGCTGGTTTGATTAACGAAATTGACGCCATCGTCGATCACCAGCTTAAAGCGCGGATCGTCGTAGCTACCGGCGTTATGGTTGGGCAGATACTGACGGCAGAACGACACGACACCCGCATCGATTTCCACCATCGTGATTGACTCAACGTTTTTATGTCGGGTTACTTCACGCAGCATGGCACCGTCGCCGCCGCCGATAATCAGCACATGTTTCGCGTGACCGTGGGCCAGTAGCGGAACATGGGTCATCATCTCATGATAGATAAACTCGTCGCGCTCGGTGGTTTGTACTACGCCATCCAGCGCCATTACGCGACCAAATGCAGCGTTCTCAAAAATGATCAGATCTTGGTGATCGGTCTTTTCATGATACAGAACGTTATCTACCGCAAAGTACTGCCCAAACTGGTCGTGTAGCGTTTCATGCCACTGTTTTTTTTCGGCCATGGGTTGATACCTCCTTTGTTAACACCCGTAAAAAAAGGGCGCAACATAATAGCTAACATTGACCGCGGATGCACGGTCAATATTTCTACAAAAAGGTATCAGGGATTATTTGACGTAGGCAAGCAGGCTTAAGGAATCGCGGGCCAGGGCTTTGCACTTTTTAGCGACGGGAATGCCAATGCCGCTGAGATCGCGGTAGCTGTCTTCACCGAGGGCTTTCATGTCGAAGGTGTCGTAATTACTGAGATCCCACTGGTTTTGCTGGGCGAAAAAGACCAGTGCGCGACGAATTTGCCCGTTAGGTAAGTTCTGGTAACCACAATCGTTCTTCAGAAAGACAAAAACTGCCGTTAAATCGGCCATATCTTCGGCTTCAGACTCGCTGAGCGCGTAACTGTTTGCGCAAACGGCCATCAGGCTGCCGAATAACACTGTTCTGAAAAACGTCTTCATTGCTTCTACCAGGGGCTTAAAGAAGATAAACGTTAGCACACTGCGAGCGAGGCGACGACCATTATTGTCGATTAAATTGTGTCTGCGGCTTGACCTTCCCGTAAGGGGAAGGACTATGCTCAACGTTTGATTTTGTTTCGCCTGCTTAAGAATAAGGAAATAACTATGCAACGTCGTGATTTCTTAAAATATTCCGTCGCGCTGGGTGTGGCTTCAGCCTTGCCGCTGTGGAGCCGCGCAGTCTTTGCGGCGGAACGCCCAACGTTACCGATCCCTGATTTGCTCACGACCGATGCCCGTAATCGCATTCAGTTAACTATTGGCGCAGGTCAGTCTACCTTTGGCGAGAAAACTGCAACTACCTGGGGCTATAACGGCAATCTGCTGGGGCCGGCGGTGAAATTACAGCGCGGCAAAGCGGTAACGGTTGATATCTATAACCAACTGACGGAAGAGACGACGTTGCACTGGCACGGGCTGGAAGTACCGGGTGAAGTCGACGGCGGCCCGCAGGGAATTATTCTGCCAGGTGGCAAGCGCTCGGTGACGTTGAACGTTGATCAACCTGCCGCTACTTGCTGGTTCCATCCACATCAACATGGCAAGACCGGGCGACAGGTGGCGATGGGGTTGGCTGGGCTGGTGGTAATTGAAGATGACGAGATCCTGAAATTAATGCTGCCAAAACAGTGGGGTATCGATGATGTTCCGGTGATTGTTCAGGATAAAAAATTTAACGCTGATGGGCAGATTGATTATCAACTGGATGTGATGACCGCCGCCGTGGGCTGGTTTGGCGATACGCTGCTGACCAACGGTGCAATCTACCCACAACACGCTGCCCCGCGTGGTTGGCTGCGCCTGCGTTTGCTCAATGGCTGTAATGCCCGCTCGCTCAATTTCGCCACCAGCGACAATCGCCCGCTGTATGTGATTGCCAGCGACGGTGGTCTGCTACCTGAACCGGTGAAGGTGAGCGAGCTGCCGGTGCTGATGGGCGAGCGTTTTGAAGTGCTGGTGGAGGTTAACGACAACAAACCCTTTGACCTGGTGACGCTACCGGTCAGCCAGATGGGGATGGCGATTGCGCCGTTTGACAAGCCGCATCCGGTAATGCGGATTCAGCCGATTGCTATTAGTGCCTCCGGTGCTTTGCCAGACACATTAAGTAGCCTGCCTGCGTTACCTTCGCTGGAAGGGCTGACGGTACGCAAGCTGCAACTTTCTATGGACCCGATGCTCGATATGATGGGTATGCAGATGCTAATGGAGAAATATGGCGATCAGGCGATGGCTGGAATGGATCACAGCCAGATGATGGGCCATATGGGGCACGGTAATATGAATCATATGAACCACGGCGGGAAGTTCGATTTCCACCATGCCAATAAAATCAACGGTCAGGCGTTTGATATGAATAAGCCGATGTTTGCGGCGGCGAAAGGGCAGTACGAACGTTGGGTTATCTCTGGCGTGGGCGACATGATGCTGCATCCGTTCCATATTCACGGCACCCAGTTCCGTATCTTGTCAGAAAATGGCAAACCGCCAGCGGCTCATCGCGCGGGCTGGAAAGATACCGTTAAGGTAGAAGGCAATGTCAGTGAAGTGCTGGTGAAGTTTAATCACGACGCACCGAAAGAACATGCTTATATGGCGCACTGCCATCTGCTGGAGCATGAAGATACGGGGATGATGTTAGGGTTTACGGTATAAAAAGACCGTATTCGGAAATATGCCCGGATTTCTCCGGGCATTATGGTTACTTCACATCATCCGGCAGCGCATAAGCCACAATATAGTCGCCCATCTTCGTACCAAATGAACCGTGACCGCCTGCGGAGATCACCACATACTGCTTACCATTCACTTCATAGGTCATTGGCGTAGCCTGACCACCCGCTGGTAAACGACCCTGCCACAGTTTTTCACCGTTGCTCATGTTGTAAGCGCGCAGGTAGTTATCTGCCGTAGCGGCGATAAACAGCACGTTACCCGCCGTGGAGATTGGCCCGCCCAGCATCGGCATACCCATATTGAACGGCACCGGTACAGGCATCGGGAACGGCATACTGTCCTGCGGCGTACCAATACGTTTCTTCCACACCACTTCATTGGTTTTCAGGTCCAGCGCCGAGATATAACCCCATGCTGGCTGTTTACACGGCAGACCAAACGGTGAGAGGAACGGGTTGAGCGTGACACCATACGGTACACCGTACTGTGGCTGAATGCCGGATTCCGTACCCGTGCCTTTGGCATCTTTCGGCTGCTCCATCGGGTTACCCGGACCGCGTGGGATCAGTTTCGAAACAAACGGCAGTGCCATTGGGTTGGCAATTGCCACTTCACGATTTGGATCAACGGAAATCCCGCCCCATTCAAACATTCCCAGGTTACCCGGGAAGACCAGCGTGCCCTGTTCAGATGGCGGCGTGAAAATGCCTTCATAGCGCAACTGGTGGAACATCACGCGGCACACCAGTTGGTCAAACATGGTGGCTCCCCACATATCCGCACCGCTCAAATCTTTCTTCGGACGGAAGCTCAGTTCAGAGAACGGCTGGGTCGGAGTAACGTAATCGCCTTTCGCAGCACCTTGCGGCACCGGTTTTTCCGGGGCCGGAACCACCAGTTCGCCATTGCGACGATCGAGCACAAAAATGTTGCCGGTTTTCGCCGGAGCGTAAATAACTGGCACTTTCTGACCATTAACGGTGATGTCCGCCAGCGTCGGCTGTGCCGGAAGATCCATGTCCCACAGGTCGTGGTGAACGGTCTGGTAGCTCCACGCCAGTTTCCCGGTAGTGGCATTCAGCGCCAGAATCGAGCTGGCATAACGTTCCTGTTCCGGTGTGCGGTTACCGCCCCAGATATCCGGCGTGGTCACGCCCATCGGCAGATAGACCAGATCCAGCTTCGCGTCATAGGCCGCTGGTGCCCAGGAGTTTGGCGAGTTAAAGGTAAAGGTGTGTTCGTCAGACGGGATTGCGTTCGGATCTTTCGCGCCGGGATCAAAAGCCCACAGCAGCTCCCCGGTGTTGACATCAAAACCACGGATCACGCCAGACGTTTCGCGGGTTGAGAAGTTATCGGTAACTGAACCGGCCATCACGATGGTTTTATCGGTGATAATCGGTGGCGAAGTCGGTTCATACAGACCCGGTTTGGTGTCTGGCATATTGCTTTGCAGATTGAGCACGCCTTTATTGGCGAAGGTTTCGCACAGTTTGCCGTTTTCAGCGTTAATCGCAATCAGTCGACCATCATTGACCGGAAGAATGATACGACGCGGGCAATCCGCCATCACTTCCGGCGAAGCCGTTTCTGCTTTGGCTTCATGATAAGAGACGCCACGGCAGGTTACGTGCTGGAAAGACTCGTTAGTTTTCAGCTCAGGATCGTAATGCCATTTCTCTTTGCCGCTGGCGGCATCGAGCGCAAACAGGCGCTGGTGAGCGGTACACAGGTAAAGGGTGTCGCCCACTTTAATCGGCGTCACTTCATTGGTGATTTCGCCCGGATCGTTCGGCTGCTTCACATCGCCAGTACGGAACACCCAGGCTTCTTTCAGATTATGGACGTTATCGGCGTTAATTTGTTTCAGAGGTGAAAAGCGTTGACCTTCCTGATTGCGACCATAGGCAGGCCAGTCCTGATCGGCAACGGGTGAGATAGCTTCCGCAGGTGTGGCATTGGCGCTTAAGGTGCCGTTGATTTCCTGCGGATCGTTAAATCCGGCCCAGGTCAGGATACCACCGCTAATCAGCAGTGCCACCACCAGTGCGGCAACTGCGCCGCTGGCAGGAATGACCAGGCGACGCCAGACAAACGGCAGGATCAGCCAGATGCCGAAGAAGACCAGAATGTCGCTGCGCGGAGTCAGCGCCCAGAAGTCGAAACCAACTTCCCAGACGCCCCAAATCATGGTGCCGAGCAGCAGGGCTGCGTACAGCCAAAGCGCGGCACGTTTACTGCGCCACAGCATCCAGGCGACGCCGAGCATCACAAGACCAGCGATAGGGTAGTACCAGGAGCCGCCAATCGCGACCAGCCAGCCTCCGCCAATGAGTAGATACAGCCCGCAAAGCGCTGCAAAAAGGGCTGTTAGCGTGACGAGTAATCGTCGCGAGCCTGTATTGTTAATTGCCATAAAGAGACACCATTTCAATTCATTAATATTTTAGTAGCAATTAATTATAGGTTTTAACATGTGTGATCGTCATCACAATTCGAGCTTTATTAACAGATTCCGCGAATGAATAGTTTTACTGGTATAC
>NZ_SJWV01000089.1:0-16150 GCF_004352695.1 Escherichia sp. KCJ4928 | reverse complement strand
CTCCATGGGGGCTTTAATATATTATATTGAAGATGCCACTGTTTAGTTGAATATTAGGTATATGCTCTTTTTTGAAATTTATCGGTGGCAGCCGTTAGTATTCGCTGTCCCCATTGCAAGCTCCTGGTGGTAACCACTGAATCCTCCATACTTGAACTGACTTTTTATCCTCCGACTTTCATCCTGTTCTGACTCCACCTTTTGTTTTCTGCTCTACACTATCTACAGACCAATCATAAAGGCACATACGATCATGGCAGAATTTCCCGCCAGCTTACTGATTCTTAATGGCAAAAGTACTGACAATCTACCCTTGCGCGAAGCAATTATGCTGTTGCGTGAGGAAGGAATGACGATCCATGTGCGCGTCACCTGGGAGAAAGGCGATGCCGCACGATATGTAGAGGAGGCCCGGAAGTTGGGCGTCGCAACGGTGATTGCCGGTGGTGGCGATGGCACCATTAATGAAGTTTCTACGGCGTTGATTCAGTGTGAGGGGGATGACATACCCGCGCTGGGAATTTTGCCATTAGGAACCGCCAATGATTTTGCCACCAGTGTAGGGATTCCTGAGGCACTGGATAAGGCGCTGAAACTGGCAATTGCCGGTAACGCCATTGCGATAGATATGGCGCAGGTCAACAAACAAACCTGTTTTATTAATATGGCGACAGGCGGATTTGGGACGCGTATTACCACAGAAACGCCGGAAAAATTAAAAGCCGCGCTGGGTGGCGTCTCTTACATCATTCATGGCTTAATGCGCATGGATACTCTGCAACCGGACCGTTGTGAAATCCGCGGTGAAAACTTTCACTGGCAAGGTGACGCCCTGGTCATTGGTATTGGTAACGGGCGTCAGGCCGGTGGCGGTCAGCAATTGTGTCCGAACGCGTTAATTAACGATGGCTTGCTGCAACTGCGCATTTTTACCGGCGATGAAATTCTTCCGGCTCTCGTATCAACCTTAAAATCTGACGAAGATAACCCGAATATTATCGAAGGCGCTTCGTCGTGGTTTGATATACAAGCCCCACACGAAATCACTTTTAATCTTGATGGCGAACCGTTGAGCGGACAAAACTTTCATATTGAAATACTTCCGGCGGCGTTGCGTTGTCGATTACCACCAGATTGTCCATTATTGCGTTAATCAAACTATTCTCTCTTGAACCAGGGAGAATCCGTAATGCCGGATGCGGTGTAAATACCTTATCCGGCATACAGAACAATACTACACCGTAATTAATTTCACCCGTGTCTTCTGCAATGCCAGTTTATCCACCTCAGACACAGCATCATCGGTAATAATAATGTCAATTTTTTCGATTGGCAGTACCTGATTAAAACCGCGACGGTTAAATTTCGATGAATCGAGAACGGCAATCACTTTATTAGCGGCTGTGACCATCGCACCGCTAACGGAATAACCCTCATTAAAGGTCGTAATACCATTAACCGCATCAATACCATCAGCACCGACAAACATTAAATCGGCATTAATATCCTGCAATGAACGCTCGGCAATGGAACCATGCATCGAGCGCGTTTTATGGCGGACCGTGCCACCACAGACGACCAGAGTAATGTCTTTATTTTCGGAAAGGGCAAACGCTGCCGGGAGACTGTTGGTAATCACCGTGATATTTTTAGCGGTCATTAATCCTTCGGCGATAAGCATTGTGGTACTTCCGCTGTCGAGAATAACGGTCATCCCTTCATGGATCATTTTGACTGCCGCCTGCGCTATTCTGTTTTTTGGCGCGCTGGCGAGCTGAAATCGCTCTTTAAACCCGACTTCCTGAGTCTCGGTTTCACTATTACCGGACATTATTTTCGCCGCACCGCCATGAAAGCGCGTAACCACGCCTTTTTGTTCGAGAAAGCGCAAATCGGCACGGATTGTCGCTTCCGAGGCAGCAAATACTCCCGCCAGATCCTGAACAAGCACGGTTCCCTGTTCATTCACTAATTGGATGATCTTATTCCTTCGCTCGAATGAATTCATCGTCATTTACCCATATTCAATTGTGGCTAGTGTAAACGAAGGGGGACCATTGGTGAATGATCTGTTTTGCACAATACCGGGCCAGCATCACGCTGGCCCGCGGTTTCAGGGAATGAGCAACACTTTGCCCGGCATGGCATTACGAGCGATGTCACGCACCGCCTGGGCGAAGCTTTCAAAGCTTCCACGGTGAGCGATTAATGGCTCCAGGCTTAACTTACGTTCTGTCAGCAACCGGCTCGCCGTTTCCCACTCCTGCCCCGGCCAAGGGCTGGAGTAGTTCATCCAACTGCCGATAACCGTCAGCTCTTTACGCAATATTTTGCCAAACGTTGCCGATGTTAAATGCAGATCCTGATGCAACGTGCCCACCAGCGCCAGTTGGGCATGAGGACCGGCAATCTCTACCGCCAGTTCGACAGTTTGCGGTACGCCAGCCGTCTCGAGGATAAGCTGATTAAAGCGCAGTTCGCGTAAAACGCTCTGCATTTGCGGCGCGCTCATTTCGCTACTGTTAAATGTTTGCATCGCACCGAAAGATTTTGCCAGTGCCAGTTTTTCTGAGCTAATGTCGATAGCCGTCACACTCTTTGCTCCCAGCGCGACAGCGCACTGAATAGCCAGCAGGCCAATGGTTCCGGCACCAATAATAATAACGTTTTTATTCTCACAACCTTGCGCTAAATGAAAAGCATGCAGTCCAACGGTAATCGGCTCAATAAAAGCCCCATCCTCAATAGGCATATCCGTGGGTAGAGCAAAGACATTTTTTCGCTTAACGACAATATATTCAGCAAATCCACCATCACGCCGCGAGCCAATAAAATCATATTTTGCGCACTGGGAATAAAACCCTTTCAAACACTCTGGACAAGTAAAACAGGGTAATAACGGCACACAGGCAACCGCATCGCCAGGGTGTAAATCATCAACACCGGATCCCACCGCATCAATATAGCCGCTAAATTCATGGCCTAACGTTATTGGATAATAATGTGCACCATTTTTAAATATCCTGGGTAAATCGGAACCACATAAGCCCGAGCTGGCAATTTTTACCCGCACCTCATCCTGATGTTTAATTTCAGGAATGACGCTTTCTGCAACGCGCACGATACCATCAGTATCATTCACCACTGATTTCATAAAAACTCCTGATTGTTAAGGGGGATAACCTCCCCCTCAGGTAAAAATTATTCTGCGAGAACGACTTTCTCTTGTTTAATAAAGCCACGCGCTCTACGCCAGGTCATGAAAATACCGGTCAGATAAATTGCACCGATAATAATGAAACCGGGAATATTTTGCGGGGAGAAAACCTGAATCAGTAACCAGGTAATGGGAGAACCGCCCTGATCCATTGAAGCCACCATACCCCCGGCTTTTAACGCCCCAGCATTAGCCGCCAGTTGGGTGTGCAAACCAATAGTTTGCGTCGCGATCCACAGAGTGATGCTCATGATGATGACACCCGAGATTAAGGTGCGGAACAGATTTCCACGATGCACGGCGACCGCCATCGCCACGAAGAAGCCGATGGTGGCAAGATCGCCAAACGGCAGCACCTGATTACCCGGCACACAAACAGCAATTAAAATGGTGAGTGGGATAAAAATCAGGCTTGCCGATACCACCGCCGTATGTCCCAGCAGCAACGCCGGATCAAGGCCAATCAGGAACTCCTGACCGCCGAACTTCGCCTGTAAACGACTACGAGCCTGCTTAGCGATGGGCGTTAAACCATCCATGATGGGTTTAATCACCCGTGGCATTAGCAGCATCACTGCCGCCGTTTTTACCGCCAGCTGCAATACACCTTTGACATCGTAACCCGCGAGGATGCCGATAATCAGCCCCATCACAAAACCCACGGTGACAGGCTCGCCAAATGGACCAAATTTGCGCTGAATATCGTCGGCGCTAAATTTAATTCGGTTAACGCCTGGGATTTTCTCGATGATAGCATCGACCAGCACCGCAATCGGCCCCATATACGCCGACGTACCGTGCGGAATAGCAATACCTTCCAGCTCAAAGAAATTTCGGGTATCGCGGGCAAACCAGTCGCCGAGCTTATAAACAAACGCCGCGTGAATTACGACACCTGCCATCCCTATCATCCATGAACCGGTTGCCAGATGCAGCAACGCGCCGGTGAAGGTCATATGCCAGATATTCCAGATATCAACATTTACCACCCGCGTCATACGGGTCAGTAACATCGCCACGTTAACCAGAATCGCAATCGGAATCGCCACCAGCGCAATTTGCGAAGCCCAGGTCATTGGTGAAGAGCCCGGCCAGCCGACATCGACCACATGCAGATTCAGGTCGAAATTTTCCGCCATCGCTTTCGCCGCCGGACCAATGGAATCCAGCATTAAGCCAATCACAAGGCCAATGCCAACAAAGCCAATCCCGATATGCAGACCCGCTTTAAAGCAATCGCCTGCCTTCATGCCTAATATTTTAGAAAAAATAATGATGACAATCGGAAGCATCACCGTAGGGCCGAGGTCGAGAATATAACGCATGACTTCTGAAAACATAGGTCACCCCTGTAAGATAGTCAGAATTTTATTTTGTAATGCTTCGATACCGACACCAGAAATAAAAGGCATGCCGTGAACTAACGGAATATCGCCAAAACTACGATCCACTTTGGCAGTGGTGCATATCAAATGCACACCATCCATATAGGTTTCTATTTCATTAACCCGACACTGGATTAATTCAACAGGAATATTATGATTCTGACACAACTCTTTAATTTCTTCCGCCGCCATCGTAGAGGTCGCAACCGCGCCTCCGCAAGCGACAATAATCTTGCGTTTCATAAATAGTCCTTTTTATTGTTACAGAGGGATTTATTCGTCTGAATCTAAAACATACTTTGTGAAGTATTCCTTTAACTGGGTTTCAGGAAGAGTGATTAGTGTCTCGACGATATCGGGCTGTTGTAACTTGCCAAATAAACAGCGTAAAAGTTTCAATTGCTGCTGCGGATTTTCCACAATCAACGCAATAACCAACGATACCTCCACGTCGTTATCATCATCCGCTTGCTGAAAATGAACTTTATTTGTTGGCCTTAACAGATAAATGGCTGACGACTTAGCATGAATCGCCTCACAATGCGGTATTGCAATGGCGTGCTGCTCAAGCATTATCCCGGTAGGGAATTCTGCTTCTCTGGCAATTAATGCCTGTGGCCAGGTATCATGAACCACACCTTTGGCGAGCATCTCATTACCGATATGGGTTAAAACTTCGCTACGATCGACAAAAGAAATTCCGCTACGAACAAACAGGTTAGTCATATACCGTCCTTATTCCGCACAGCCGTAGCGATAGGCGCGCAAAACATCATAAATTTTATCCATAATCAGCTGATGCGGTATTGCTGATAATTCCCCGGACTGAATGCGTTCAAATTGTTTGGGAAGATACTGACTAATCATGCCCAGTGGGATGTCCACGCCTTGCAGATTCACCATCATCGTTTCGACGCTATTTTTAATCCGACTATGCGGCCAGTAATAACGAATACGATCCGACAGGCTGTAACGAATATCCAGTAATGAATCGTTAAAACCCGTACGATAATATTTTTTCCAGTATTGCGGTTCGTCGAGCATCACTTCTTCAATTACCGCCAGGCAACCGCTGCGATTTTCGGGGGCGATAAGTTCCTGCTCAATTTGCGCCAGTGCAAATACCGCCTCACGTAAAGCAAAGGTTAATGCGGGACCAACTTTCAAAATTGCAAAGTGATCGCGGACTAATTCCCAATAAGCCGTCCGGGTCTGGTAATCGGTAGAATGTGCTTCATAAACCATTCGGGTGTTTTCTATCCATTGCGCCAGCGCCTGCGCTTCCTGCGGCTGATAATGGATAATATTGCTGTGATCAAATTCCACACCCGGCTGCACCACGATGGCAATCACGCGTGTTAACGCCTCTGCCAGCCCACGGGCAATAAAGGCCTTTTGATGCGTACGTAAAGTATTGGCGGCATCTTCAACATGGGTGATGTGTACTGACTGAATGGCGCTGGCCTCACCGCCCGGAACCGGAACTTCGGTGCCAATGACATAGCTCAGTTGCTCACGCTGGCAATCTGTCGCCACACTTTCCGCAGCAAAGCAAAGCACAGCAGCTCGTTCCGCAACCGTTTCTGGTGCTAACGGTATGGGATCCCCCGCGCAGGACATTGACGCATCAAGATGAATTTTACTGAAGCCAGCACGAACATATGCTTTTACCAGCTCGACGGATTTTTCCATCGCCGCATCCGCATTTTCTTGCTGCCAGCAGTTTGGCCCCAGATGATCGCCGCCGAGAATAATGCGTTCGCGTGCAAACCCAACTTTATCGGCAATCGTAAAAACAAATTCGCGAAAGTCTGCCGGTGTCATTCCGGTATAACCGCCAAATTGATTGACCTGGTTTGACGTTGCTTCAATCAGCACTTTGCGCGTGCTGTTGCGATCAAATGCCAGCGCCGCTTCGATAACCAACGGATGGGCAGAACAGACTGAACATATGCCGATATGTTCACCAGCTTTATGCCGGGCAATTAACGTTTTCATGTTTTTTCCTTGTTAAATGGCAGGTGCGTTATGCCCTGCCCTCGCAGCCACAATCGGCAATCACTTTGCTCACCACATCGCGCATTGCGGATTTAGCCGACTGCAAATAATCCCGGGGATCGGTCGCTTCGGGGTGCTCGGTCAGGTAATTTTTTAACGCCTGCGAGAAGGCATTTTTCAGCTCCGTTGCAACGTTGATTTTGCATATCCCCACTTTGATGGTTTGCTGAATATCCTTAGTCGATAATCCTGACGCGCCATGCAGCACCAGCGGTAAGTTCACCCACTGGCGAATGTTCTCCAGTCGAGAAAAATCAAGCACCGGTGCGCTGGCATACATACCGTGAGCCGTACCGATGGCGACCGCCAGGGAATCAATCCCGGTTGCCTCGGCAAATTCACGCGCCTGTGCGGGGTTGGTGTACAACGCATCGGCTTCATTGACTTGCACATCATCTTCCTGGCCGCCAAGTTGCCCCAGCTCCGCCTCGACGCTGACATCAAAGCGATGGCAAAAATCCACCACCTCTTTGACCCGTGAAATATTTTGCGCAAAAGGCAAATGCGAGGCGTCAATCATGACTGAGCGCACGCCAGAACGAACCTTCTGAGCGATATCGTCAAATTTCGTGTGATGGTCGAGATGAATTGCCAGTGGATGGTGATATTGCTTCGCCATCGCGCTGACCAGCGCCAACAGATTTTCTGTACCAGCATGAGTAAATGTGCCAGGCGTTCCGGCGATGATGACCGGCGCATGCAGGTTGGCAGCGGTTTCCACCACCACTTGCATCGTTTCGAGATTGTGAATATTGAATGCCGGAACCGCATAACCGCCGCGCTGTGCGTTGTTCAGCATCTGCTTTGTCGATACCACGTACATTTTCATATCCTGTCGTTTGTTTTCGATTTCAAAATATAATGAAATTATTTGTTTTTAAATATCGAGATAACGATCACAAAAACGACAATATGAAAATTGTTCGAGGAGTGAAAGGCAAAAAAACGGCCTCCCGATAGGGAAGCCGTAGCAAAGTGCGCGTGTTTTTATGCCGGATGCGGTGTAAACATACGTGGCAGTGCTATGTAGGCATGATAAGACGCTTCCGCGTCGCATCAGGCATAGGTTGCCGGATGCAGTGTAAACGCCTTATCCGTCCTACGGGGTGGTGCTGTTCGTATGAGGCGTATCAGGCAATAGTAATTTTGCTATCGAGATAAACGTCCTGCACGGCATTAATCAGTTTCACGCCGTCAGCCATCGATTTCTTGAACGCCTTACGTCCAAGAATCAGCCCCATTCCGCCAGCGCGTTTGTTGATAACCGCAGTACGCACTGCATCGCTGAGGTCAGTTTCACCGCCCGCAGCACCGCCGGAGTTTATCAACCCAGCCCGACCCATATAGCAGTTAGCTAACTGATAACGCACCAGATCAATCGGGTTTTCGCTGGTCAATTTGCTGTAAACACGATCGTCGGTGTAACCGTAATTAATTGCTTTATAGCCGCCGTTATTTTCCGCCATTTTTTGTTTGACGATATCTGCACCGATGGTTGCCGCCAGATGGTTTGCCTGACCGGTCAGGTCGGCGGAAACATGGTAATCAACGCCATCTTTCTTAAAGGCGGAGTTACGCAAATAGGCCCACAGCACTGTCACCATACCCAGCTCGTGCGCACGTTCAAAAGCCGCAGAAATTTCTTCAATCTGGCGACGTGACTCTTCCGAGCCAAAATAGATAGTCGCACCAACCGCAACCGCGCCCATGTTGAACGCCTGCTCCACGCTGGCATACAGCGTTTGATCGTAGGTATTCGGGTAACTTAGCGTCTCGTTGTGATTAAGTTTGACGAGGAATGGAATGCGATGCGCATAACGCCGCGATACCGACGCCAGCACGCCGTAAGTTGACGCCACACAGTTACAGCCCGCTTCGATCGCCAGTTCAACAATGTTTTTCGGGTCAAAGTAGAGCGGGTTAGCAGCAAATGAAGCTCCGGCAGAGTGCTCAACGCCCTGGTCAACCGGCAGAATAGAAAGATATCCTGTGCCAGCCAGACGCCCGGTGTTGTACAACGTCTGCATATTACGTAACACCGCTGGCGGGCGATTATTGTCAATCATTACGCGGTCTACGTAGTCATGTCCGGGGAGATAAAGCTGGTCAGAAGGAATTGTCATACAACGGTACTGTAAAAGGTTGTCGGCGTCTTTGCCAAGCAACTGCGCAATATCTGTCATTACTATGCTCCCGTAAATTCCGATTGGATATCGGCTATGGATTGTCCTGGCCCGCCTTTTGCGGGCAATCATAATCCTGGTCGTTACGGGCGAGTTTTTCCATCTTTTGGATGTTTTTTCAGCGTTTTCTGTTGGCTCGATTCATCAGAAAAAATGTTAGCGCGGTCAAGTTTTCACCGCAAAGGTATTTAAAAGGTATTATTAAGTGGTATTGTCATCGCGTACCTTACATTACCTGTCATGAAGGAATTAAAAGATGAAAACAACAGCAAAGCTGTCGTTCATGATGTTTGTTGAATGGTTTATCTGGGGCGCGTGGTTTGTGCCATTGTGGTTGTGGTTAAGTAAAAGCGGTTTTAGTGCCGGAGAAATTGGCTGGTCGTATGCCTGTACCGCCATTGCGGCGATCCTGTCGCCAATTCTGGTTGGCTCCATCACTGACCGCTTTTTCTCGGCGCAAAAAGTGCTGGCGGTATTGATGTTCGCAGGCGCGCTGCTGATGTATTTCGCTGCGCAACAGACCACTTTTGCCGGGTTCTTTCCGTTACTGCTGGCTTACTCTCTAACCTATATGCCGACCATTGCGCTGACTAACAGCATCGCTTTTGCCAACGTGCCGGATGTGGAGCGTGATTTCCCGCGCATTCGTGTGATGGGCACTATCGGCTGGATTGCCTCTGGTCTGGCATGTGGTTTCTTGCCGCAAATGCTGGGATATGCCGATATCTCACCGACTAACATCCCGCTGCTGATTACCGCCGGAAGTTCTGCTCTGCTCGGTGTGTTTGCGTTTTTCCTGCCCGACACGCCGCCAAAAAGCACCGGCAAAATGGACATTAAAGTCATGCTCGGCCTGGATGCGCTGATCCTGCTGCGCGATAAAAACTTCCTCGTCTTTTTCTTCTGTTCATTCCTGTTTGCGATGCCACTGGCGTTCTATTACATCTTTGCCAACGGTTATCTGACCGAAGTTGGCATGAAAAACGCCACCGGCTGGATGACGCTCGGCCAGTTCTCTGAAATCTTCTTTATGCTGGCATTGCCGTTTTTCACTAAACGCTTTGGTATCAAAAAGGTATTATTGCTTGGTCTGGTCACCGCTGCGATCCGCTATGGCTTCTTTATTTACGGTAGTGCGGATGAATATTTCACCTACGCGTTACTGTTCCTCGGTATTTTGCTTCACGGCGTAAGTTACGATTTTTACTACGTTACCGCTTACATCTATGTCGATAAAAAAGCCCCCGTGCATATGCGTACCGCCGCGCAGGGGCTGATCACGCTCTGCTGCCAGGGCTTCGGCAGTTTGCTCGGCTATCGTCTTGGCGGTGTGATGATGGAAAAGATGTTCGCTTATCAGGAACCGGTAAACGGACTGACTTTCAACTGGTCCGGGATGTGGACTTTTGGCGCGGTGATGATTGCCATTATCGCCGTGCTGTTCATGATTTTTTTCCGCGAATCCGACAACGAAATTACGGCTATCAAGGTCGATGATCGCGATATTGCGTTGACACAAGGGGAAGTTAAATGAAAACAGAACGTATTCTCGGTGCTCTTTATGGGCAGGCGTTAGGGGATGCGATGGGGATGCCCTCCGAGCTTTGGCCACGCAGCCGCGTTAAAGCACACTTTGGCTGGATTGACCGTTTTCTTCCTGGACCAAAGGAGAATAACGCGGCCTGTTATTTTAACCGCGCCGAATTCACCGACGATACCTCGATGGCGCTGTGTCTGGCGGATGCGTTACTGGAACGTGAAGGCAAGATCGATCCGGATCTGATTGGGCGTAATATTCTCGACTGGGCGCTGCGTTTCGACGCCTTTAACAAAAACGTACTAGGTCCGACCTCGAAGATTGCGCTTAACGCCATTCGCGACGGTAAACCCGTTGCTGAACTGGAAAACAACGGCGTGACCAACGGCGCAGCGATGCGCGTCTCGCCATTAGGTTGTTTGCTTCCGGCGCGTGATGTTGATTCCTTTATTGATGATGTGGCGCTGGCGTCGAGCCCGACCCATAAATCCGATCTGGCAGTTGCAGGTGCGGTAGTCATCGCATGGGCGATTTCTCGTGCCATTGACGGAGAAAGCTGGTCAGCGATTGTTGATTCCCTGCCTTCAATTGCGCGACATGCACAGCAAAAACGCATCACTACCTTCAGCGCCTCACTGGCAGCACGTCTGGAGATTGCGCTGAAAATTGTGCGCAATGCCGACGGCACCGAATCCGCCAGCGAACAGCTTTACCAGGTCGTTGGCGCAGGTACCAGCACTATTGAGTCCGTTCCGTGCGCCATTGCGCTGGTTGAACTGGCACAAACCGACCCGAATCGCTGCGCCGTCCTGTGCGCTAACCTTGGCGGCGACACAGACACCATCGGCGCTATGGCGACGGCGATTTGCGGCGCGTTGCATGGCGTTAACGCTATCGATCCTGCATTAAAGGCGGAACTGGATGCGGTAAATCAGCTTGATTTCAACCGCTATGCCACAGCGCTGGCGAAATATCGTCAACAACGGGAGGCGGTATGAGCGGCGCTCGATTACACACGCTGCTGCCTGAATTAACCTCGCGTCAGCCGGTGATGGTCGTCGGCGCGGCGGTCATTGATGTGATCGCCGACGCTTATGCCCTCCCCTGGCGTGGGTGCGATATCGAACTGAAGCAGCAGAGCGTTAACGTTGGCGGCTGCGCACTGAATATTGCCGTGGCGTTAAAGCGCCTCGGCATCGAAGCGGGTAATGCCTTGCCGCTCGGTCAGGGCGTGTGGGCGGAGATTATTCGCAACCGGATGGCGAAAGAGGGGTTAATCAGCCTGATCGATAACGCCGAAGGCGATAACGGCTGGTGTCTGGCGCTGGTTGAGCCGGATGGCGAACGCACTTTTATGTCATTCAGCGGTGTGGAAAATCAGTGGAATCGCCAGTGGCTGGCGCGATTAACCGTTGCGCCTGGCAGCCTGCTCTATTTTTCCGGTTATCAACTGGCCTCGCCCTGCGGCGAATTGTTAGTGGAATGGCTGGAAAAGCTGCAAGACGTGACGCCGTTTATCGATTTTGGCCCACGTATCGGCGATATCCCGGACGCATTACTGGCGCGGATCATGGCCTGTCGACCTTTAGTATCACTCAATCGTCAAGAGGCTGAGATTGCCGCCGAACGTTTTGCTTTATCCGCAGAGATAACAACACTTGGCAAGCAATGGCAGGAGAAATTTGCCGCGCCGTTGATCGTTCGTCTCGATAAAGAGGGTGCATGGTATTTCAGCAACGACGCTTCTGGCTGCATTCCGGCATTTCCAACGCAAGTTGTAGACACCATTGGGGCGGGCGACAGTCATGCAGGTGGCGTACTTGCCGGGCTGGCCTCTGGTCTGCCACTGGCGGATGCCGTATTACTGGGCAATGCAGTGGCGTCGTGGGTTGTCGGGCATCGGGGCGGTGATTGTGCGCCAACGCGCGAGGAACTACTCCTCGCACACAAAAACGTATAGATCGCTGCGACAGTGGCTAATGCTGTACTCAATAGGCCGTTGCTGTTGGTCAAGCGCCACTTGCTTGATCACCAGCACCGGTATTTTGCTATCTAACTGAATATGTGACTGAAACTCGGCATCCGGCATCCGGGCGCTAACGCGGGAACGCGTACGTTGTGGGTAAATGTGCTGGCTGCGGAAATAGTCATAAAGTGAAATCCCGATGGCATCAACATCATGAATTAAATGCGCCGGAACCCACGATTCCTCAATCGATACCGCTTCTTCATCGACATAGCGAATACGCTTAAGCAAAAAGACATCACTTCCTGCTTCGACCGCCAGCTGCTGCGCGACTTCTTCGGGACATTTCACGACACGCTTGTTAACCCATAGCGTATCGGGCTTTTTCCCGCGCAATACCACCTGCTGAGAAAAACCTCGCGCTTCTTTCAACGAGTATTCGAAGATGTTGTTGATCTGCGTGCCGTAACCGCGCGAACGCGTCACCACACCCTCTTCTTCCAGCGCCTGCATCGCCTTGCGCACCGTAATGCGCGAAACGCCGGTTAACTGACTTAAATCACGCTCACCGGGCAAAATATTGCCATGCTCCAGCACCCCGCTGCGCACGGCATTTTTTACCGTTTCGGCAAACTTAATATAAAGCGGCGTGTTATCCGCCGCTAAAATACGCTCGTTCAGTTGGGCAATCAGCTGGGTATGCGCTTGTTCCATTTGTCTTTTTCCTGCCGGGGAGTCTGGTGGGAGTATATCACTGCTTCTTATTTAAGGCGTTTCTTTAATCCCATCAACGAATGCCTGCAACTCCTCCACCGTGCCATGAAATACATTAAAATCCACCGGACCATTGATGCCATCTACCTGTCCACGGTCGGAATGCTGCCAGAAGCGCCAGGCCATGCCGTCATTGTCCGGACGACGTTGATAATAGTGAGCCACCCACCACGGATATTCATTGAAATAGCCCGCCAGATTGGTGTGATAAAAAACGGCTCCTGAGTAAATAATCGGCTTTTTTCCCGTACTTTTTTCGACCATTTTTAGCCACTGACTTACTCGTTTGCGTAATTCTTTTGCCGATAATTTTCCCCGTTCTTCTACGTCCAGTACCGCAGGGAAATCGCCTTGTGAGAAATCCACCGTTTGCAGAAATAATCGTGCCTGAACCGGCGCTGCTACCGACGGGGAGAAATAATGATACGCCCCGCGCAGCAGACCATTTTCGCGGCTTAGTTGCCAGTTACGCGAAAAATACGGGTCCACCAGCTTTTCGCCTTCCGTCGCCTTAATAAAAGCAAACTGTAAGCGGATACCGTTGTCGCGCATTTTTGCCACCCGCTGCCAGTCGATCCGCTCCTGCCAGCGAGAAACATCTATTCCGTGAATGGTGTAACTGGCAGGAATGCGAATAGCGAAAGATTTAACCGGGCGATAACCGTAGAAATGGATGTAGTCTGTAATCTGAACTGCTGTCGAATAGAAAAAATTCACCGTCTGACGCGGATAAATTGCAACGATGGAAATTAGCCCAAGAGCGCATAATAGAGAGGTGAGTTTTTTTCGACTGGTAATTCTTAGCTGCATTGGTTTCATCCCTGAATGTCAGTGCCAAAGGCTGACAATAACCAAAGCAGCTATAGTACGGTGCTCACCACCAGGCGTGGAAGTGGTGAACCGGACCAATACCGTGACCAACTTCCAGCGTGTCGGCCTGGGCTAATGCTGATGAAAGCCAGCTTTTTGCCTCCTGTACGGTGTCAGCCCAGTTTGTATGGCGCGGGCGTAGTGCAGCCAACGCCGCAGAGAGCGTACAACCAGTGCCGTGGGTGTTTTTGGTCATAATGCGCGGTGCGGTAAACCGTTGTTCACCCTCGCGGGTAAACAGCCAGTCCGGGCTTTGCTCATCATCCAGATGACCACCTTTCATTAGCACTGCGCCACAGCCCATCGCCAACAGCGATCGCCCTTGTTCCAGCATTTCCTGTTCGGTGCGCGCGTGTGGCGCGTCGAGCAAGGCGGCAGCTTCGGGCAAGTTTGGCGTTATTAATGAAACCTGTGGCAATAATCGACTGCGCAGCGTAGCAACCGCCGAAGGTGAAAGCAGCGGGTCGCCGCTTTTTGCCAGCATAACGGTGTCGAGTACCACGTTTTGGATCTGATAACGTTGCAACCGTTCTGCCACCGCTTCAACAATATCGGTTTCCGCCAACATACCGATTTTAGTGGTGTCGATTCGCACATCGCTGAACACCGAATCGAGCTGGGCGGCGACAAAATCAGGCTCAATGCGATACACCGACTGTACGCCACGGGTATTTTGCGCCACCAGTGCAGTAATAACTGAGCAACCATAAGCGCCAAGTGCCGAGAAGGTTTTAAGATCGGCCTGAATCCCCGCACCACCACTGGGATCAGTACCGGCAATCGTCAGAGCGTTAATTCGTTTCATGCCTGCACCTCCTGCGTCAATTGCCAGAGCGCATCAAGGAAATGTGGAACAAAACTGCCTGGCCCCTCGCTTCTGGCGACTGCGCGCTCTCCGGCTTGTTTCATCCAGTGACAGGCAGATGCGACATTTTCCAGCGTATCGCCTGGTAACGCACAGCAGGCAGCGACAACCGCCGATAATGCACAGCCAGTTCCTACCACTTTGGTCATTAACGGATCGCCACCGTGAATGCCAACGGCGCGATGGCCATCGGTAACATAATCCACCTCGCCAGTGACCACGACGATTGCGCCAGTTTCCCGTGCCAGTGTTTGTGCAGCGGGTATCGCGTTAGCTGCGGCGTCAGTGGTATCCACTCCCCGTCCACCATTAGCAATGCCAGCTAATGCCATGATTTCCGAAGCATTACCACGTA
Source organism: Escherichia sp. KCJ4928 (assembly GCF_004352695.1). Classification (NCBI taxonomy): domain Bacteria; kingdom Pseudomonadati; phylum Pseudomonadota; class Gammaproteobacteria; order Enterobacterales; family Enterobacteriaceae; genus Escherichia; species Escherichia sp. KCJ4928. The sequence goes on along the minus strand of NZ_SJWV01000089.1, from coordinate 940 downwards.
TCGCTGCCGGTTTAAAAGATAAAAGTTCATGACAAAAATGGCGGCGATAATCGAGCGCACCAACCGCTACTGGATCAAGCGTCCAGGGTGTTTGAGAGCTTTTTGCTTGCTCAACGGCAGCACGCATCGCCTGAGCGCGTGGCTGCGTCAGTGTGCCAACGTTAATCAACAAGGCACTGGCGATAGCCGCAAACTGACTGGCCTCTTCGGTTTCGATAACCATCGCTGGCGATGCACCGAGCGCCAGCAAGGTATTGGCAGTAAAGGTTTGCACCACATCGTTGGTCATGCAGTGCACAAGAGGGGAATGTTGGTGAAAAAGGTGTAACGCGTGCGCAGATTGCGCTGAACTCAGCAGGTCGACTTGCATAGTTTGCTCCTGCCATAACGTGAAGAAGCAATGACCTGGTGGTCCGTGACTTCCCTACGCTGGCATTATCCAGATCAGGTGATACGGGTATTTCTCAGCCTTCACGCAGAAGGGCACCCCGAGTCGTTTGGTTGCGATGATAAATCGCAGAGGAGGATGGTAATGTCCAGCGCACGCGTTGTAAACGAGGAAAAACGGCAGTTTTACAATCGCGTTAATAAATTATTTGATATATGAATCCAGCACCTTCAGAACGACATCCAGATCTTCTTCACGTTTTAGCTCATCCCCCTGGTGAACGATGTGTTCCGTCAGATGACCTTTAATCACTTCCCGCATCAGACCGTTTACCGCGCCACGGATAGCAGCAATCTGTTGTAAAACTGCAGCGCATTCGTGCGGCTCGTCGAGCATTTTCTTGAGCGCCACGACCTGGCCCTGAATCTTACTGGCACGCGCTTTCAGTTTCTGTTTATCACGGATTGTATGAGACATGGCAACACCTGGTTAACAAGAATATGAAAAATCATAGCACTATTAATCTACTGGGGGGTAGTATCAGGTACTGGG
>NZ_SJWV01000899.1:0-212 GCF_004352695.1 Escherichia sp. KCJ4928 | reverse complement strand
GGGAACTGAACTTAAACGGGCAGAAAATCAGAGACGCTATCAGCGCACACACAGCAGCGGTGAAAGAACAACTGGAGACGCTGAACAGTGCCGTGAACGCGCAGTTCAGCGCCACAGAGAACGAACTTGCCCGGCGGCAGGAAGAGCTGCTCTGGAAGCTGGTCAAAGGGCGGATACTGTACCCGTCGCTGACGGCGCTTTGCGTCACGGTC
>NZ_SJWV01000898.1:0-213 GCF_004352695.1 Escherichia sp. KCJ4928 | reverse complement strand
CCCTGTGTCACCGAAGGCAGAGGCTGAACAAACAGCAGGCAGTACGGCTGAAACACCGCATCCGGAAGCGCCGGTCACGGCAAAAGCTGAAGCCCCCCGGGCCGACAGACCGGAACAACCCGCCGCCCCGTCGTCTGCGCCAGAAAAAGCCCCTGTCAGTGCACAGCCGCAGCAACCCGACACACCGGAGGAAGAGCCGCCCGGCAAGCTCAG
>NZ_SJWV01000897.1:0-213 GCF_004352695.1 Escherichia sp. KCJ4928 | reverse complement strand
TGCCAGAAGCCTCCCTGATATTCCGGCATCATTTTTTGCGCCAGCGCGTACACATACGCCTCGGCATACAGAAAATCGTTGCCAAACAGGTAAGGCAGAAAAGAAAGGCGGTCGCACTCTTCAACGTTCAGAGTGACAGATTTCGCATACTGCATGGGATTTCCTCCGTTGTTCACATATTCCGCGACACCGGGCGGTGCCGTGCCTCCATCT
>NZ_SJWV01000896.1:0-216 GCF_004352695.1 Escherichia sp. KCJ4928 | reverse complement strand
ATTGCGGCGAACATCCTGGCTATCAGGGACCAGGAAGAGACGCTGGCGAAACTCCGGGAAAAAACATGGGGTGTGACGTATCACGAGGGCAGGAACGGGAAATTTCTGGTGTTGCCGTCCGGGGGGAAGGGGGAAAACAACTGGACGGTGGAGAAGAAGAACGCAGTAAGACTGGTCAGGGAGTAAGTGAGTATGACAGAGCTGGAAATGCACTTA
>NZ_SJWV01000895.1:0-217 GCF_004352695.1 Escherichia sp. KCJ4928 | reverse complement strand
ATGCCTGGATTGAGCCACAGGCTGAGCTGGTTTACGGTTCTGTATCCGGTAAACAGTTTGCATGGAAGGACCAGGGAATGCATCTGTCCATGAAGGACAAGGACTACAATCCGCTGATTGGCCGAACTGGTGTGGATGTGGGTAAATCCTTCTCTGGTAAGGACTGGAAAGTGACAGCCCGTGCCGGTCTGGGCTACCAGTTCGACCTGCTGGCTAA
>NZ_SJWV01000894.1:0-219 GCF_004352695.1 Escherichia sp. KCJ4928 | reverse complement strand
ACAGTTCCGGATGAGAGGAAGACGTATGTGGCCGTAAAAAAGCCGGCATTACTGCCAGCTTTAGTCATCGCAGTTAAGTAAACCAGTCGACTGACATCCCGGAAATGTCTCTCAGACATATCAGGGCGGCAGGCACTGAGCGTAAAGGGCCCGCAGGCCCTTTTGAATACGGAGTATCAGAACGAGTAACGGAAGTTAGCGTTGACTGCATTATCAACG
>NZ_SJWV01000893.1:0-219 GCF_004352695.1 Escherichia sp. KCJ4928 | reverse complement strand
ATGAAATCGAAGCCATGCTCTTACCCCAGCGAAAATCCATCGCACGCACGGGGATCCTGCTTCAGGACGTTCTGGATGAAAAAGTCACCACGCTCACCCCCTGGCTTGTCCGGGAACGCTGCTGGCTGACCGTCTGGAGCTCTGAAGAACTGCTGAGCCGGACCGATCGCAAGGACCACCAGACCCGTATCAGGAAACTCGCTGAACACGCTCCGCCAG
>NZ_SJWV01000892.1:0-221 GCF_004352695.1 Escherichia sp. KCJ4928 | reverse complement strand
CGTCATCGGAAAGTCCGGTAGCCTGCTTAATCTGCTCCGGCGTCATCCCCATTTTCTGAAGCTGGCACGCAATAGCCAGGGCTTTTTCAAGCGCTCCTTCCATGCGTCCTTCCATGCGTCCTTCCATCCTGCCTTCCTGGCGACCTTTTTGCTCAAGACGTTCTGCGATAGTCATCAGTTTATCCTCATGCTGCGGCAGACGCTCAGCCAGCGCCCGCATA
>NZ_SJWV01000891.1:0-222 GCF_004352695.1 Escherichia sp. KCJ4928 | reverse complement strand
CCACGCCCGTAACCTGCTGCTGGCGCAGGGCTGGCCGGAAGAGACGGATATTGAACAACTGAATCCGCACTATCCGGGCTGGATCAGCATTTATGTGCGACTGGATGTATCCCGGCTGGCGACGTTACTTATCAGCCGCCATGATGGCGTGCTGCCGCCGGTCCTGGCGTCTGCCATGCAAAAACTGACCGGAACCGTGGCGGAACTTGTACTGTCCGGCAG
>NZ_SJWV01000890.1:0-225 GCF_004352695.1 Escherichia sp. KCJ4928 | reverse complement strand
ACAGCGCCATCTCCAGTATTCCCCGTGCTGCCGTGCGGGTGGAGACATGAACTGGCTGTACGGTCATTGAATAGCCTTCAGCGATGTTTTCTGCAGCCGTCTGAACCATGATATTGGCGGAACCAATGCCCATGATGGATGCGCCCCAGAGCATGACCAGTTGTGCCAGGCTCCAGCCGGAAGCGGTGGGCACAATCATCATAAAACCGCTCACAATACTGAGCA
>NZ_SJWV01000088.1:0-16174 GCF_004352695.1 Escherichia sp. KCJ4928 | reverse complement strand
ATGGATGTGGGCTGAGGGCGCGTCTTACAGGACGTTACCTCGCGCCCGACCCGGTAGCCGAAGGGGATAAGCTGAAGGTACCGCGCAGCGGCGATTTTGTTCGCCAGAGCCCGGGGGTGCAGGGGGCCGCGGCGATTGGCCGCCCCCTGCGCGCTCCCTGCACCATTCAATTTATATGGCGAGGCACATTAAGGGAGCGCAACCCGCTGCTGAAGCCAAACAAAACCGCCGCAGGCTAAGTCCCTTAGCTTTCCTGCAACCGTGACGGCGGAGCCGAATGATAGTGCGCATCGGCCTCGGCAAAGCGTTTTTGCATCGCCGCTGACGGCGCTTTACCCAGCAAACTAAACACTACAATCCCAATACTGCCGAAGATAAAGCCCGGAATAATTTCGTACAGTCCCAGCCAGCCGAACTGTTTCCAGACGATAACCGTCAGCGCCCCGATGATCATCCCCGCCAGCGCACCGTTGCGCGTCATGCGTGACCACATCACCGAGAACAGCACCACCGGACCAAACGCCGCGCCAAAGCCTGCCCACGCATAGCTCACTAGCCCCAGCACACGGTTTTCCGGGTTTGCCGCCAGCGCAATGGCCACCAGCGCCACCACCAGCACCATCACACGCCCTACCCACACCAGCTCTTTCTGGCTGGCATGTTTACGCAGAAACGCTTTGTATAAATCTTCGGTAATCGCACTGGAGCACACCAGCAGCTGGCAACTTAAGGTTGACATTACCGCCGCCAGAATTGCCGACAGCAGAATCCCGGCAATCCACGGGTTAAACAGAATTTGCGCCAGTTCGATAAACACGCGCTCAGCATTCTGGTTTACCGCACCTGCTTCCGCCGGGTGCTCATTAAAGTAAGCAATACCAAAGAAGCCGACAGCTACCGCCCCTGCCAGGCAGAGGATCATCCAGGTCATACTGATACGACGCGCATGGACAATGCTGTGGTGAGAGTCTGCCGCCATAAAACGCGCCAGGATGTGCGGCTGCCCGAAGTAACCCAGCCCCCAACCCATCAGTGAGATAATGGCGACAAAGTTCAGCCCTTTGAGCATATCAACGTTTTCGATGCTCTTTTGTTTGATCACTTCCAGCGAGTCACCAAAGCCACCGACACTGATAATGACGATAACCGGCGTCAGGATCAGGGCAAAAATCATCAGGCTGGCCTGTACAGTATCAGTCCAGCTCACCGCGAGGAAACCGCCAATAAAGGTGTAAAGGATCGTCGCCGCAGCTCCCGCCCACAGAGCCGTTTCGTAGCTCATGCCAAAGGTACTTTCAAACAGACGCGCGCCTGCCACAATACCCGAAGCGCAATAAATGGTGAAGAACAGCAAAATAACCAGCGCGGAGATAATGCGCAAAATGCGGCTTTTATCTTCAAAGCGCCCGGTGAAATAATCCGGCAGGGTTAAGGCGTTATTGTTGTATTCGGTATGCACACGCAACCGCCCGGCCACCAGCTTCCAGTTGATCCACGCGCCTAATGTCAGGCCAATGGCGATCCAGCTTTCGGAAATCCCGGAAAGAAAAACCGCGCCCGGCAACCCCATTAACAGCCAGCCGCTCATATCCGACGCACCCGCCGATAATGCCGTCACGAATGGCCCAAGACTACGACCGCCCAGAATATAGTCGTCAAAGTTTTTCGTTGATCGCCAGGCGATAAACCCAATCAATATCATGCCAAAGATATAGACACAAAATGTCACCAACATCGGTGTGCTAATAGCCATCTAAAGTCTCCAAAAAATTATTATCGGCAATGTCGAAACTTGCCGTTATATCTGCCACCGGAACGGGGTAACAGAGTTTATGTTTTACCAAGGCGACCGTATCCTGCCGGAAGCGCTGGTTATTCACAATCGATTTAACACACCATTTACATTAAATTTTAGTGCTCAGCGACACTATTTTTCATCAGGTTGCACTCTCTCACATTTTTTGCGGTTGCACCTTTCAAAAATGTTAACTGCCGCAGAGAAAAAGTCTGAGTTATTTTTTTAATCCCTGTCATATCGATTTCTTTTATTAACATTTCATTCATTTTTAAGCTTGCTACGCAGGTCACATTTAACATGGTTGCACAAAGTTGCAACATCATGGATATTTCACGATAACGTTAAGTTGCACCTTTCAGAACAACAGGAGTAATGGCATGGGAACCACCACCATGGGGGTTAAGCTGGACGACGCGACGCGTGAGCGTATTAAGTCTGCCGCGACACGTATCGATCGCACACCACACTGGTTAATTAAGCAGGCGATTTTTTCTTATCTCGAACAACTGGAAAACAGCGATACTCTGCCAGAGCTACCTGCGCTGCTTTCTGGCGCTGCCAATGAGAGCGATGAAGCACCGACTCCGGCAGAGGAACCACACCAGCCATTCCTCGACTTTGCCGAGCAAATTTTGCCCCAGTCGGTTTCCCGCGCCGCGATCACCGCGGCCTATCGTCGCCCGGAAACCGAAGCGGTTTCTATGCTGCTGGAACAAGCCCGCCTGCCGCAGCCAGTTGCTGAACAGGCGCACAAACTGGCGTATCAACTGGCCGATAAACTGCGTAATCAAAAAAATGCCAGTGGTCGCGCAGGTATGGTCCAGGGGTTATTGCAGGAGTTTTCGCTGTCATCGCAGGAAGGCGTGGCGCTGATGTGTCTGGCAGAAGCGTTGTTGCGTATTCCCGACAAAGCCACCCGCGACGCGTTAATTCGCGACAAAATCAGCAACGGTAACTGGCAGTCACACATTGGTCGTAGCCCGTCACTGTTTGTTAATGCCGCCACCTGGGGGCTGCTGTTTACTGGCAAACTGGTTTCCACCCATAACGAAGCCATCCTCTCCCGCTCGCTGAACCGCATTATCGGTAAAAGCGGTGAACCGCTGATCCGCAAAGGTGTGGATATGGCGATGCGCCTGATGGGCGAGCAGTTCGTCACGGGTGAAACCATCGCGGAAGCGTTAGCCAATGCCCGCAAGCTGGAAGAGAAAGGTTTCCGTTACTCTTACGATATGCTGGGCGAAGCTGCACTGACTGCCGCAGACGCACAGGCGTATATGGTTTCCTATCAGCAGGCGATTCACGCCATCGGTAAAGCGTCTAACGGTCGTGGCATCTATGAAGGGCCGGGCATTTCAATCAAACTGTCGGCGCTGCATCCGCGTTATAGCCGCGCCCAGTATGACCGGGTAATGGAAGAACTTTACCCGCGTCTGAAATCACTCACCCTGCTGGCGCGTCAGTATGATATTGGTATTAACATCGATGCCGAAGAGGCCGATCGTCTGGAGATCTCCCTCGATCTGCTGGAAAAACTCTGTTTCGAGCCGGAACTGGCAGGCTGGAACGGCATCGGTTTTGTTATTCAGGCTTATCAAAAACGCTGCCCGTTGGTGATTGATTACCTGATTGATCTCGCCACCCGTAGCCGTCGCCGTCTGATGATTCGTCTGGTGAAAGGCGCGTACTGGGATAGTGAAATTAAGCGTGCGCAGATGGACGGCCTTGAAGGCTATCCGGTTTATACCCGCAAGGTGTATACCGACGTTTCATATCTCGCCTGTGCGAAAAAGCTGCTGGCGGTGCCGAATCTAATCTACCCGCAGTTCGCGACGCACAACGCCCATACGCTGGCAGCGATTTATCAACTGGCAGGTCAGAACTACTATCCGGGTCAGTACGAGTTCCAGTGCCTGCATGGTATGGGCGAGCCACTGTATGAGCAGGTCACCGGGAAAGTTGCCGACGGCAAACTTAACCGTCCGTGTCGTATTTATGCTCCGGTCGGTACCCATGAAACGCTGTTGGCGTATCTGGTGCGTCGCCTGCTGGAAAACGGTGCTAACACCTCGTTTGTTAACCGTATTGCCGACACCTCTTTGCCACTGGATGAACTGGTCGCCGATCCGGTCACTGCTGTAGAAAAACTGGCGCAACAGGAAGGGCAAACTGGATTACCGCATCCGAAAATTCCCCTGCCGCGCGATCTTTACGGTCACGGGCGCGACAACTCGGCAGGGCTGGATCTCGCTAACGAACACCGGCTGGCCTCGCTCTCTTCTGCCCTGCTCAATAGTGCACTGCAAAAATGGCAGGCCTTGCCAATGCTGGAACAACCGGTAGCGGCAGGTGAGATGTCGCCCGTTATTAACCCTGCGGAACCGAAAGATATTGTGGGCTTTGTGCGTGAAGCCACGCCGCGTGAGGTAGAACAGGCGCTGGAAAGTGCGGTTAATAACGCGCCAATCTGGTTTGCCACTCCTCCGGTTGAACGCGCGGCGATTTTGCATCGCGCTGCCGTGCTAATGGAAAGCCAGATGCAGCAACTGATTGGTATTCTGGTGCGTGAAGCCGGAAAAACCTTCAGTAACGCCATTGCCGAAGTGCGCGAAGCGGTCGATTTTCTCCACTACTATGCCGGACAGGTGCGGGATGATTTCGCTAACGAAACCCACCGTCCATTAGGGCCTGTGGTGTGTATCAGTCCGTGGAACTTCCCGCTGGCTATTTTCACCGGGCAGATTGCTGCCGCACTGGCGGCAGGTAACAGCGTGCTGGCAAAACCGGCAGAACAAACGCCGCTGATTGCCGCGCAAGGGATCGCCATTTTGCTGGAAGCGGGTGTACCGCCAGGCGTGGTGCAGTTGCTGCCAGGTCAGGGGGAAACCGTGGGCGCGCAACTGACGGGTGATGATCGCGTACGCGGGGTGATGTTTACCGGTTCAACCGAAGTCGCTACGTTACTGCAGCGCAATATCGCCAGCCGCCTGGACGCTCAGGGTCGCCCTATTCCGCTCATCGCTGAAACCGGCGGCATGAACGCGATGATTGTCGATTCTTCAGCACTGACCGAACAGGTCGTCGTGGATGTACTGGCCTCGGCGTTCGACAGTGCGGGTCAGCGTTGTTCGGCGCTGCGCGTGCTGTGCCTGCAAGATGAGATTGCCGACCACACGTTGAAAATGCTGCGCGGCGCAATGGCCGAATGCCGGATGGGTAATCCGGGTCGCCTGACCACCGATATCGGTCCGGTGATTGATAGCGAAGCGAAAGCCAATATTGAGCGCCATATTCAGACCATGCGTAGCAAAGGCCGTCCGGTGTTCCAGGCGGTGCGGGAAAACAGCGAAGATGCCCGTGAATGGCAAAGCGGCACCTTTGTCGCCCCGACGCTGATCGAACTGGATGACTTTGCCGAATTGCAAAAAGAGGTCTTTGGTCCGGTGCTGCATGTGGTGCGTTACAACCGTAACCAGCTACCAGAGCTGATCGAGCAGATTAACGCTTCCGGCTATGGTCTGACGCTTGGTGTCCATACGCGTATTGATGAAACCATCGCCCAGGTCACTGGCTCGGCCCATGTTGGTAACCTGTATGTTAACCGTAATATGGTGGGCGCAGTGGTGGGTGTGCAGCCATTCGGCGGCGAAGGGTTGTCCGGTACCGGGCCGAAAGCAGGCGGTCCGCTCTATCTCTACCGTCTGCTGGCGAATCGCCCGGAAAGTGCGCTGGCAGTGACGCTCGCGCGTCAGGATGCAGAGTATCCGGTCGATGCACAGTTGAAAGCCGCATTGACTCAGCCGCTAAATGCACTGCGGGAATGGGCAGCAAATCGTCCAGAATTGCAGGCGTTATGTACGCAATATGGCGAGCTGGCGCAGGCAGGAACACAACGATTGCTGCCGGGGCCGACGGGTGAACGCAACACCTGGACGCTGCTGCCGCGTGAGCGCGTGTTGTGTATTGCCGATGATGAGCAGGATGCGCTGACTCAGCTCGCCGCCGTGCTGGCGGTGGGCAGCCAGGTACTGTGGCCGGATGACGCGCTGCATCGTCAGCTAGTAAAGGCATTGCCATCGGCAGTCAGCGAACGTATTCAACTGGCGAAAGCGGAAAATATAACCGCTCAACCCTTTGATGCGGTGATCTTCCACGGTGATTCGGATCAGCTTCGCGCATTGTGTGAAGCCGTTGCTGCGCGGGATGGCGCAATTGTTTCGGTGCAGGGTTTTGCCCGTGGCGAAAGCAATATCCTTCTGGAACGGCTGTATATCGAACGTTCGCTGAGTGTGAATACCGCTGCCGCTGGCGGTAACGCCAGTTTAATGACTATAGGTTAAACAGGTAGCCGGAGGATGTTACAACCTCCTCCGGCATCTTTAACGTGGTCGAATCCCCTCAATAATAATCCGCTGCACGTTTTCAACCGTTTGATTGAAAAATATCTCATCGCGCAACGTCGCGCCTGTCACCGCCTCCACCTGAGGGGCGAAATCGGCGTAATGTTGAGTGGAAGCCCAAATCATGAAAATCAAATGCTGCGGATCAATCGGCGCGAGTTTGCCGCTTTTGACCCAACCGGCAATCAGCGCCGATTTCTCATCAATTAATGCCTTCAAATCGCCCGTCAGTTCATCCATTAACAGCGGCGCGCCTGCCAGCATCTCCATACAGAACAGGCGCGAAGCCTGCGGATAATCGCGGGAGACTTCCAGCTTCAGACGGATGTACTCTTTTATCGCCGCCAGCGGAGCGAAATCTTCACGAAACGCTTTTAACGGTGCCAGCCAGATATCGAGAATCTGCCGCAGCACGGCAATATACAGCGCCTCTTTTGACGGAAAGTAATACAGCAGATTGGTTTTTGAAACACCCGCCAACTCTGCGATCTGCTCCAGCCTTGTGCCGTGAAAACCGAATTGTGAAAAAGTGTCCAGTGCTGCGCTAAGAATCGCTTTTTTCTTCGCGCTTACTGCGCGCGAACGTTTACCCGTTGTTTTCACTGCGCCTTGCGTCATGCGCTCTCCCCTCTTGTAGATTGGCAACAGGATAGCAAAACCCCCGCCCGGCCTCGACCTTCTGCACTCTCATCGCGCACAGATGCATGTTTTATGTGCAACTGTTTTGACCGTTTAGTCCACTTTTTACCAGATATTTTAGACAACACAATGTTAACACATTAACAACATTCACTTTTTAAAAACTGGCATCCGCTTTGCAAACAAGCCATTACGCGGCTGAAAAGGATATGCAGGATGCAGCGCCCCGTCTGACTTTCACTTTACGAGACGAAGAGAGGTTGATGATGAAAATTGGCGTATTCGTACCTATTGGCAACAACGGCTGGCTCATTTCGACCCACGCGCCGCAGTACATGCCGACCTTTGAACTGAATAAAGCCATTGTGCAAAAAGCGGAGCACTACCATTTCGATTTCGCCCTGTCGATGATCAAACTGCGTGGCTTTGGCGGCAAAACTGAGTTCTGGGATCACAACCTTGAGTCGTTCACCTTGATGGCGGGGCTGGCGGCCGTCACCTCGCGCATTCAGATTTACGCCACTGCTGCCACCTTAACGTTACCTCCGGCAATCGTCGCCCGTATGGCCGCAACCATCGACTCCATCTCTGGCGGGCGTTTTGGCGTCAACCTCGTGACTGGCTGGCAAAAGCCCGAGTATGAGCAGATGGGTATCTGGCCTGGCGATGACTATTTCTCCCGTCGTTACGACTATCTCACCGAATATGTTCAGGTGCTGCGCGACCTGTGGGGCACGGGGAAAAGCGATTTTAAAGGCGATTTTTTCACCATGAATGATTGTCGCGTCAGTCCGCAACCGAGTGTCCCCATGAAAGTGATCTGCGCCGGGCAAAGCGACGCTGGCATGGCGTTCTCCGCCCAGTATGCCGATTTCAACTTCTGTTTCGGCAAAGGCGTAAATACGCCCACGGCTTTCGCCCCGACCGCTGCGCGGATGAAACAGGCCGCAGAGCAAACCGGGCGCGACGTTGGTTCTTATGTGTTGTTTATGGTGATTGCCGATGAAACCGACGATGCCGCTCGCGCCAAATGGGAACACTACAAAGCGGGCGCGGATGAAGAGGCGTTAAGCTGGCTAACCGAACAAAGTCAGAAAGATACCCGCTCCGGTACTGATACCAACGTCCGTCAGATGGCCGATCCCACTTCGGCGGTAAACATCAATATGGGGACGTTAGTCGGTTCTTACGCCAGTGTCGCGCGCATGTTAGATGAAGTCGCAAGCGTGCCTGGTGCCGAAGGCGTGCTGTTGACCTTCGATGATTTTCTGTCGGGAATCGAAACCTTCGGCGAGCGCATTCAACCACTGATGCAGTGCCGCGCCCATCTACCTGCGCTGACTCAGGAGGTGGCATGATGACAACCTTAACCGCTCGACCGGAAGCCATTACCTTCGATCCGCAGCAAAGTGCGCTGATCGTGGTGGATATGCAAAACGCTTATGCCACGCCAGGCGGCTACTTAGATCTCGCCGGGTTTGATGTCTCAACCACTCGCCCGGTCATTGCCAACATTCAAACCGCCGTGACCGCAGCGCGAGCGGCAGGGATGCTGATCATCTGGTTTCAAAATGGCTGGGATGAACAGTATGTCGAAGCTGGCGGCCCCGGCTCACCGAATTTTCATAAATCGAACGCCCTGAAAACCATGCGTAAGCAGCCGCAGCTGCAGGGGAAATTGCTGGCGAAAGGCTCCTGGGATTATCAACTGGTGGATGAACTGGTGCCGCAGCCTGGCGATATTGTGCTGCCGAAGCCGCGCTACAGCGGTTTCTTCAATACACCGCTGGACAGCATTTTGCGCAGCCGTGGAATACGCCATCTGGTTTTCACCGGTATCGCTACCAACGTCTGCGTCGAATCGACGCTACGCGATGGCTTTTTTCTGGAGTATTTCGGCGTGGTGCTGGAAGACGCAACACACCAGGCGGGGCCGGAATTTGCACAGAAAGCCGCGTTGTTCAATATCGAAACCTTTTTTGGCTGGGTCAGCGACGTCGAAACGTTCTGCGACGCGCTTTCTCCCACGTCCTTTGCTCGTATCGCTTAAGGAGTTTAACGATGCCAAAATCCGTAATTATTCCCGCTGGCAGCAGCGCACCGCTGGCCCCCTTCGTTCCCGGCACGCTGGCTGATGGCGTGGTGTATGTCTCCGGTACGCTGGCTTTTGATCAACATAATAACGTGCTGTTTGCCGATGACCCAAAGGCGCAAACCCGCCACGTTCTGGAAACTATCCGCAAGGTGATCGAGACGGCGGGTGGCACGATGGCGGATGTGACCTTCAACAGCATCTTTATTACCGACTGGAAAAATTACGCCGCGATTAACGAAATCTACGCCGAGTTTTTTCCGGGTGATAAACCGGCGCGATTCTGCATTCAGTGCGGACTGGTAAAACCTGACGCGCTGGTGGAAATCGCCACAATTGCGCATATCGCCAAGTGAGGCCGCGATGAAACTTTCACTCTCACCTCCCCCTTATGCTGATGCGCCCGTAGTGGTGTTGATTTCGGGTCTTGGCGGTAGCGGCAGTTACTGGTTACCGCAACTGGCGGTGCTGGAGCAGGAGTATCAGGTAGTCTGTTACGACCAGCGCGGCACCGGCAATAATCCCGACACACTGGCAGAAGATTACAGTATCGCCCAGATGGCAGCGGAACTGCATCAGGCGCTGGTAGCCGCAGGGATTGAGCATTACGCGGTGGTCGGCCATGCGCTCGGTGCGCTGGTGGGAATGCAGCTGGCGCTGGATTATCCCGCGTCGGTAACTGTGCTGATCAGCGTTAACGGCTGGCTACGAATAAACGCCCATACGCGCCGCTGTTTTCAGGTTCGCGAACGATTACTGTATAGCGGCGGCGCGCAGGCATGGGTGGAAGCGCAGCCGTTGTTCCTCTATCCCGCCGACTGGATGGCGGCCCGCGCACCTCGCCTGGAGGCAGAAGACGCGCTGGCACTGGCGCATTTTCAGGGCAAAAATAATTTACTGCGTCGACTTAACGCCCTCAAACGCGCTGACTTTAGTCACCATGCGGATCGCATCTGCTGCCCGGTGCAAATCATCTGCGCCAGTGATGATCTGCTGGTGCCATCCGCATGTTCCAGTGAACTTCATGCCGCCCTGCCCGATAGCCAGAAAATGGTGATGCGCTATGGCGGACACGCCTGCAACGTGACCGATCCCGAAACGTTTAATGCTCTGTTACTCAACGGGCTTGCCAGCCTGTTACATCACCGTGAAGCCGCCCTGTAAGGAATTGCTATGAACGAAGCCGTTAGCCCAGGTGCGCTTAGCACCCTGTTCACCGATGCCCGCACTCACAACGGCTGGCGGGAGACACCCGTCAGCGATGAGACGTTACGGGAGCTTTATGCCCTGATGAAATGGGGGCCGACATCAGCTAACTGTTCTCCGGCACGGATCGTGTTTATCCGCACTGCAGAAGGAAAAGAACGTCTGCGCCCGGCGCTTTCCAGCGGCAATCTACAAAAAACCCTGACCGCGCCCGTCACCGCTATCGTTGCCTGGGACAGTGAATTTTATGAACGGTTACCACAACTGTTTCCTCACGGCGATGCCCGCAGTTGGTTTACCTCCAGCCCACAACTTGCGGAAGAAACAGCGTTTCGCAACAGTTCCATGCAGGCGGCCTATCTGATCGTCGCCTGCCGTGCGCTGGGACTGGATACCGGCCCGATGTCGGGTTTTGACCGTCAACACGTTGACGACGCCTTTTTTGCGGGCAGCACGCTGAAGAGCAATCTGCTGATTAATATCGGCTATGGCGATAGAAGCAAACTTTTTGCGCGCCTGCCACGTCTGTCCTTTGAAGAAGCCTGCGGGCTGTTGTAAGGAGCAAACTATGAACATTGTCGATCAACAAACTTTTCGCGATGCGATGTCCTGCATGGGCGCGGCGGTCAATATCATCACCACGGACGGTCCAGCCGGGCGCGCCGGGTTCACCGCCAGCGCCGTCTGCAGCGTGACCGATACGCCGCCCACATTACTGGTGTGCCTGAATCGTGGGGCGTCCGTCTGGCCGGTATTCAATGAAAATCGAACGCTGTGTGTAAATACACTTAGCGCCGGGCAGGAGCCGCTTTCAAACCTTTTTGGCGGCAAAACGCCCATGGAACACCGCTTTGCCGCCGCCCGCTGGCAGACGGGGGTGACCGGATGCCCGCAACTGGAAGAGGCTCTGGTTTCGTTTGACTGCCGTATCAGCCAGGTGGTGAGCGTCGGCACCCACGACATTCTGTTTTGCGCCATCGAAGCGATTCATCGTCACACCACACCCTACGGGCTGGTGTGGTTCGATCGCAGTTATCACGCGCTGATGCGCCCTGCTTGTTAACCTCCTTAAGGAGACTGCTGATGGCAATGTTCGGTTTTCCTCACTGGCAGTTAAAATCGACCTCTACAGAGAGCGGCGTGGTCGCGCCGGATGAACGATTGCCGTTTGCTCAGACGGCAGTAATGGGCGTTCAACACGCGGTGGCGATGTTTGGCGCGACGGTGTTAATGCCGATTCTGATGGGGCTGGATCCCAATCTTTCCATTTTAATGTCGGGGATCGGCACGTTACTGTTTTTCTTTATTACCGGCGGGCGCGTCCCCAGTTATCTCGGCTCCAGCGCGGCTTTTGTCGGCGTGGTGATCGCCGCGACGGGCTTTAACGGTCAGGGCATTAACCCGAATATCAGCATTGCGCTGGGCGGGATTATCGCCTGTGGGCTGGTTTATACCGTCATTGGCCTGGTGGTGATGAAAATCGGTACGCGCTGGATTGAACGACTGATGCCGCCGGTGGTGACGGGTGCGGTGGTGATGGCGATTGGCCTGAACTTAGCGCCTATCGCAGTGAAAAGTGTATCGGCTTCGGCCTTTGATAGCTGGATGGCGGTAATGACGGTGCTGTGTATTGGGCTGGTGGCGGTGTTTACCCGTGGCATGATCCAGCGGTTATTGATTCTCGTAGGTTTAATTGTCGCCTGTCTGCTGTATGGCGTGATGACCAACCTTTTAGGGCTGGGAAAAGCCGTCGATTTTACTCTCGTCAGCCATGCTGCCTGGTTCGGTTTGCCACATTTTTCCACTCCTGCTTTTAATAGTCAGGCAATGATGCTGATTGCGCCCGTGGCGGTGATTCTGGTGGCGGAAAACTTAGGTCATCTCAAGGCGGTCGCCGGGATGACCGGACGCAATATGGACCCGTATATGGGGCGGGCATTCGTCGGTGATGGGCTGGCGACGATGCTTTCTGGTTCTGTCGGTGGCAGCGGCGTAACCACCTACGCCGAGAATATCGGTGTAATGGCCGTGACAAAAGTCTACTCGACGCTGGTGTTTGTCGCTGCTGCCGTCATCGCCATGCTGTTGGGCTTTTCACCGAAATTTGGCGCGCTGATTCATACCATTCCGGCCGCGGTGATTGGTGGTGCATCAATTGTTGTGTTCGGGCTGATTGCCGTCGCAGGCGCAAGGATATGGGTACAAAACCGTGTCGATTTAAGCCAGAACGGTAATTTGATTATGGTCGCAGTAACCTTAGTGCTGGGCGCGGGTGATTTTGCTCTCACGCTGGGCGGTTTTACGTTGGGAGGGATTGGTACAGCAACCTTTGGCGCGATTTTACTCAATGCGTTGTTAAGCAGAAAGTTGGTTGACGTTCCACCGCCAGAAGTTGTTCATCAGGAGCCATAAACAGAAAACCGCCGGGATTACCGGCGGTGATGACTTTTTGACGAGCCTAAGAAAAAAATGCATTCGTCATTGATTAGCCCGGCTAGTTGTCGCTTTTGCCGTGACTGCTCTTGCCACCTTTTTTACCTGCTTCAGATGCGCGCTGCGGGTCATTCTTGAAATTACCCCCGCTGTGCTGTCCACCTTTTTTACCTGCTTCTGATGCTCTTTCGCGGTCTTCTGCAAAATTGCCGGAACCGCCTCGATGGTTTGCCATTACTGACCTCCGTCTGGGTATAGACATCATATTGCATAGAATTAACGCGGCGTATGGCGGCTGCCATATTTTCGCTACGTGGGACTAAGCTTAGTGAACTGACGCGGGCAGACCCGCGTTTGGTAATATCCTGCAACAGCTTCTTAGCGAGAATAGATATCATCTCAAATAATTATCCATAAGCCGCTCTTATGATTAAAAAAACGCGATGAGATAAAAATGTGTCATTTTGCGACAAAATTACGTGCTTGTGAAAGTTGTTATAAATCAAATAAGTGGTTGTGAAATTTGCACTCTGAAAAGGACGTCTTATCTTTAAATAAGTGGTAGCGAATCGCTACGGAATAGAGATAACACGAGGAGTGGTTAGAAATGGCTAAAGTTCTGGTGCTTTATTATTCCATGTACGGACATATTGAAACGATGGCACGCGCAGTCGCTGAGGGTGCAAGCAAAGTCGATGGCGCAGAAGTTGTCGTTAAGCGTGTACCGGAAACCATGCCGCCGCAATTATTTGAAAAAGCAGGCGGTAAAACGCAAACTGCACCGGTTGCAACCCCGCAAGAACTGGCCGATTACGACGCCATTATTTTTGGTACACCTACCCGCTTTGGCAACATGTCCGGTCAAATGCGTACCTTCCTCGACCAGACGGGCGGCCTGTGGGCTTCCGGCGCACTATACGGAAAACTGGCGAGCGTCTTTAGTTCCACCGGTACTGGCGGCGGTCAGGAACAAACTATTACTTCAACCTGGACGACCCTTGCGCATCACGGCATGGTAATTGTCCCCATTGGCTACGCAGCGCAGGAATTATTTGACGTTTCACAGGTTCGCGGCGGTACGCCGTACGGCGCAACCACCATCGCAGGCGGTGACGGCTCACGCCAGCCAAGCCAGGAAGAACTGTCTATTGCTCGTTATCAAGGGGAATATGTCGCAGGTCTGGCAGTTAAACTTAACGGCTAATCTTCAACAGGAGGATACGCATGCCAACTCAAGAAGCGAAAGCTCATCACGTCGGTGAATGGGCATCTCTGCGCAATACGTCGCCGGAAATAGCCGAGGCCATTTTCGAAGTCGCCGGGTACGACGAAAAAATGGCGGAAAAGATTTGGGAAGAAGGTAGCGATGAAGTGTTAGTCAAAGCCTTTGCTAAGACCGATAAAGATTCGCTTTTTTGGGGCGAACAGACCATCGAACGTAAAAACGTTTAACCAGCGACTCCCCCACTTCTCGCGGGGGAGTTTTCTGTTATTTCACCGCCTCATTCAACACGCTATCAAACTTATCCATTGGGCAGAAACCGTTGGCATCTATCGGGCAACCGCTTAATTCCAGCGTCACACGCTGAGCAGGTGCCTGCAGGGTTAACGCATCGGCATTACGTAACTGTTCCGCACTCTGATACACATATTCAATTTTCATCAAATCGCGATTGGCTTTGCTGTCATGCCAACGCTGGAAAACGATTTTGCCGCCAATCGGCGTGCGTTCGTTCTGGTCATGCAACTGATACGGTTTGAAATCCAGCGCCGTTAACAGAGAGGCAATGTTGGAGTCGTGCCCAACCAACACTGTAATTTTCGGTGCGCTGGTGCGATCGGTGACCAGAGCTTTGTCGATATAACTGACCAGCGGTTTCGCAACATTGCGCGCCACTTCCGGTGAGGTAAACAGGCTGTCCTGGTAGCCGTTTTTAAGCTTCGACAACACCTTCCACTGCTGGTCAGATTTGATTTCTCCCCAGGCCACCTGATCCATCGGAAAACCTTCGTAATATTGCAAAGTAAACGCATCTACCAGCGAGTTGCCGACTTTCAGCGGCCCGGAAACACCTGGTTCTTGTTGATACTTGGCGCTAAAGGTATTTTTGCCATCCACCAGCGAACACTGTTGTTTCTCTTTACAGGCAGGGGAATCTTTATAGTTAACGATTTTTTCCAGTAGTTGGTAGCTGTCGGTAAGCTGGAGTTTGCTGAGCTCTTTCTCCATTGCCGCCACCGCCTGTTCACTGAATGCGGCGGAATCATCGGTGATCACCGGGTTAAAGGTTGGGTCCATAGTGCCCATTTTTTCCTGGTGATGCACAGGAATATCACACCCCGGGAATGCGCCGGTAATAAAGAACTGTGCGGTCGCAACGGTACGTTGCAGACTATTGGCATAGGCATAAACGGTGTCCGGCGGCGGGCATTCCCCCGATTTCACCATCCCCTGCTGTGCCAGCCATTCACGCATGTAATGGCCCATATACACTTCGAGCACGCCACCTTTGGTGGTGAGTTGCCCACCGGGGACGTCCCATTCGGGCCATTTATTCGGCGTCGACTGCTCCAGCACACTGCCATTGTTCGCCAGCGGCGCACGTAAGTTATGGCGGCTCATCATGAGCACTTGCTGTAGCTGATAGCCTTCCGGTACGGTTTGTGCCTGAGCATTTGAAGCGAGTAAAACTATCCCTGCCACAGTTGCGGCGATTAGCGTTTTGTTCATTCCTGGCACCTCTTTTGTTATCAATCACTAAAGAGTGTGACAGAAATATGACATTTTTCCGGGAACAGGTTCGCAAAATGGCTTGTTGAATGCCTGTTTTTCTATATACATCTTTAAAAACAGGCAAGGTTTGACGCAAACTATGCCTGATTAGCTCCCTGCCTCGCGTACGCCGCTGATGATTACACCTGTGGCTAAACAGAATATCAGCGGCGTTACTAATACAGAGGCAATAGTACCAATAATAAGAGAAGTGAGGCTAATAACAATGGTTTTTAGCACATGCCTTTGTCAGTAAATTGCATAACGAGTTAAAAAATCAATTTGCGCATTCCTTTCCTTATTGTTTAACTCGTAAGCCTGAGCAAAAAGTTCAGGAGGGAGGTAAACGTCATAATGATTGCCAGTGTTTATTAAATACCCATACTCAAGGTCGTCATCTGTTGAAAAGGATTCATTCCCTAAGGAGATTGATGCCACATTACTATTAACAATAAATAATGAGCAAATGCTATCTGAAAGAGCAGTGAGGAAATTTTTCACCTCATTAACCTTCTGCTCTGGGTCGGTGTCTAAAACAAGGCGTGCCTTATTATCATTAAATATAAACTCGGGTAAATGCAGTATGCATTTTTTGTCATTCAAGCAACTATCAATAAATTCTTTTTTAAAAGACAAAAAACTCCATGATAAAAAACCACCCTGCCCCTGAATTTTGTTGTCAGATTGTAGATTAACGCCGAATAATGTCTTTACATCTTCCCTGAGATCATTGAATGCCGTATCAACAAGAGCCTCGATCGTTTGTTTATCAACAATTTTAATAAACTCTTCGTATACTTGCTTTTGCGTCTTATGGCTGCCCAGCGCCCATG
>NZ_SJWV01000889.1:0-226 GCF_004352695.1 Escherichia sp. KCJ4928 | reverse complement strand
CGGATAAGCTGCTGCAGCTGATGCGGGTTCTCTTCATTCAGCAGGTTGCCCCATTCATCATATTCTGCGCACCACGCTGTTGCCCCTTCCGTGCTGATGAGCGCCAGCGGCAGGCCGCGATGGTCGCAGTGGTACAGGTGGATTTTTCGCGCCGGCGTGTACACCGGGTCCATCTGGTTTTGCATCTGCTCCACGGTCAGGCCGCACGATGCCAGCCAGCGGCGGC
>NZ_SJWV01000888.1:0-228 GCF_004352695.1 Escherichia sp. KCJ4928 | reverse complement strand
CCGTGAAAGGGAATGGCAGCAACAACCAGTCCGCACTGGACTATTTTTTCAATCCCTTCATTGAAACGGAGTATCAGGGTGTCCTGACGGCACAACGCTCCGCCATGGATACCATGCTCCGTGACCTGGACAGCGCAGCACAGGAATTTGTGTCAGCGTACCGGACCCGACGCGACACGGGTAACGGCAACCTGCCGGATATTGAAAGCCGTATTCAGAAGGCTGCCA
>NZ_SJWV01000887.1:0-229 GCF_004352695.1 Escherichia sp. KCJ4928 | reverse complement strand
AGGTCACGGAGCATGGTATCCATGGCGGAGCGTTGTGCCGTCAGGACACCCTGATACTCCGTTTCAATGAAGGGATTGAAAAAATAGTCCAGTGCGGACTGGTTGTTGCTGCCATTCCCTTTCACGGTGAGACTCACACTCCCGCAGGTGGCACTGCCATTTGAAACGGTGACGGTATACCTGCCGTTCTCTGTCCGTGAGGATTCGCTCATGGGGGGCGTTGATGAAC
>NZ_SJWV01000886.1:0-233 GCF_004352695.1 Escherichia sp. KCJ4928 | reverse complement strand
CGTCATCGGAAAGTCCGGTAGCCTGCTTAATCTGCTCCGGCGTCATCCCCATTTTCTGAAGCTGGCACGCAATAGCCAGGGCTTTTTCAAGCGCTCCTTCCATGCGTCCTTCCATGCGTCCTTCCATGCGTCCTTCCATCCTGCCTTCCTGGCGACCTTTTTGCTCAAGACGTTCTGCGATAGTCATCAGTTTATCCTCATGCTGCGGCAGACGCTCAGCCAGCGCCCGCATA
>NZ_SJWV01000885.1:0-238 GCF_004352695.1 Escherichia sp. KCJ4928 | reverse complement strand
CCACACGACCATCGAGTGCCCATAATCAATACCTTCTGTCGGACCACTACCTTCGTAATCACTCATAAAAACACCTCTTTGACTTTTAAAACAATGCGTTAAAAACAACAAACTGTACATAAAACCAGTGGTTTTATGTACAGTTTGTTGTTTTTAACGCATTGTTTTAAAAGTCAAAGAGGTGTTTTTATGAGTGATTACGAAGGTAGTGGTCCGACAGAAGGTATTGATTATGGGC
>NZ_SJWV01000884.1:0-238 GCF_004352695.1 Escherichia sp. KCJ4928 | reverse complement strand
ATGAACGGCAGTGCGGGTCTGGTGTATTCTCCGGTGTACCACATCGCCATTCAGAATGACGGCGCTAACGGGCAGATAGGGCCGGAAGCGGCGGGCACCCTTGTGCAACTGATTGACCAGCGGGTACAGGCGGTGATGTTATCCATGCGTCGTGACGGAGGAATGCTGAGTGGATGAGATTAAGACCCTTCACTGGTGTCCCCGGGAAGGGATGCAGGTGACGGAGAAACCGTCGGTG
>NZ_SJWV01000883.1:0-240 GCF_004352695.1 Escherichia sp. KCJ4928 | reverse complement strand
CACAGAAATCACAGCCCTGTTCGGCATACCAGTGCTCCAGCGTGCAGCTGAAACGGCGGCTTAATTCTGCAACAACGTCGCTTTCCGGCTGACACCACGGCGTGTCGAAATCCACCTGAATGAAGTTGTCTCCCTGACTGCTGATATTCAGGTCATACCCACAAGGCCACTTCACGCCATACTGTTCGGTATACCAGTGATATGCAGAAGGAACACCGTTCAGAACACCACCGTTAAAGC
>NZ_SJWV01000882.1:0-240 GCF_004352695.1 Escherichia sp. KCJ4928 | reverse complement strand
CACAGAAATCACAGCCCTGTTCGGCATACCAGTGCTCCAGCGTGCAGCTGAAACGGCGGCTTAATTCTGCAACAACGTCGCTTTCCGGCTGACACCACGGCGTGTCGAAATCCACCTGAATGAAGTTTTCCCCCTGACTGCTGATATTCAGGTCATACCCACAAGGCCACTTCACGCCATACCGTTCTGTATACCAGTGATATGCAGAAGGAACACCGTTCAGAACACCACCGTTGAAGC
>NZ_SJWV01000881.1:0-241 GCF_004352695.1 Escherichia sp. KCJ4928 | reverse complement strand
CGGTCGTAATAGGGCTGGAGCCGTTTTCCGCTCGCCAGCTCCATATTCGGGATGACAAAATTCAGCTCAAGACGCCCCTTGTCCTGGTGCTCCACCCACAGGATGCTGTACTGATTTTTTCAAGACCGGGCATCAGTACCCGCTCAAAGCTCTCCATCACCCTTTCACGCTCTCCCGGTGGCAGTGTCTGCTCTGCAAAAGACAGAACCCCCGAGGTGTATTTTTTCGCAAACGGCGTGGC
>NZ_SJWV01000880.1:0-241 GCF_004352695.1 Escherichia sp. KCJ4928 | reverse complement strand
AGGGATGAGGTCCGTAAACAGGGAGAACGGGATGATAGTTAAGTTTCATGCCAGGGGAAAAGGCGGTGGCAGTGGTCCGGTTGATTACCTGCTGGGCCGGGAGCGTAACCGGGTAGGGGCGAGAGTTCTGCGGGGTGCTCCCGAAGAGGTGCGGGAACTCATCGATGCCACGCCGTTTGCGAAAAAATACACCTCGGGGGTTCTGTCTTTTGCAGAGCAGACACTGCCACCGGGAGAGCGT